>JAVLCF010000008.1 GCA_031581195.1 Trueperaceae bacterium
GAGAGGTGTGAGGTGCCGCCGGAGGCGTTCAGTCGCCGGCGGCGGTCGCGCCGCGCTCGGTGTCCCGGAGGGCGGCCGCGAGGTGCTTGGCGATGGCGCGCGAGCCGGCAGGCGACGGGTGTACGGCGTCCGGGTCGTAGTCGCCGGGGCGCCTGGGGTCGACCGCCTCGCGACCGTCGACGACGACGATGCGCGGGTCGCGCTCGGCGAGCCGGGTGAAGCGTTGGCGCATCACCGCGAGCTCGTCGCCGCACCGGCCGTACGGGAAGGGGGCGCGGTCGGGCACGTCGTAGTAGCTCCACAGGACGACGCCGGCGCCGTCGCGGCGGACGTCGGCGACGAGGTCGGCGACGACGCCGCTGCGCGCGTCGGGCGCGAGGAGGCGGTCGAGGGTCGCGTCGCAGGGGCCGCACCCGCACCGCTCGACGAGGTCGTTGGCGCCGCCCTGGACGACGACCCAGGCCCAGGGGCCGGGGGCGTAGCCGGCCCCGATGCGTTCCTTCTCGGGGCCGAGGAGGGTCGCGCCGGGCACGGCGCGCGAGGTGACGGGCACGCCGAGCACGTCGCGCAGGCCGTCGGCGACCGCGGCGCCCTCCGCCTCGTTCCAGGCCATGACGCTGTCGCCGAGCACCAGGATGGCGTCCCGGGCAGCGGGGTCGGTGCCGTCGGTCTGGGCGCAGGCGGGCGTCGCAAGGATCGCGAGGAGGGCGAGGAGGGACCTCGCGAGCGCGCGCCTCACGCGGCGTCGCTTTCCGCGGGGTCGTCGATCTGGGCGGCGTCGTCGCCGTGGGCGGCGAGGGTGCGGTAGGCCTCGCGTTGGGCGTCGTCGAGGGTGGCGGGCACCGTGACGCGGAGGTGCACGCGTTGGTCGCCGCGCCCGCCGCCCTTCGTCGGCCACCCTTGCCCGCGGAGCCGAAGGACGCGCCCGCCGGAGCTGCCGGGGGGGATCGTCACCTCGGCGGGGCCGGCGAGGGTCGGGACCTCGACCGTCCCCCCGAGCGCCGCGAGGTGGTCGGGGACGGCGACGGTGGTGCGGACGTCGTCGCCGTCGAGGCGGAGGCCGCCGGAGGGACGCACGCGGACCTTGAGGTGCAGATCGCCGCCGCGGGGCGCCTGCCCGCGGAGGCGGAGGGTGGTGCCGGGACGCACGCCGGCGGGGACGGTGACGCTCACGCGGCGACCGCCGACGGTGATGGCGACGTCGCCACCGTGGTAGGCGCGGTGCAGGTCGAGGGCGAGGTCGCCCTCGGCGGGGGCGGGCGCCGCGCTCCGGGCGCCGCGCAGGTCGGCGAACGGGTCGCCGCCCACCGTTCCGCTGCGGAAGCCCCCCATGCCGCTCGCGCTTCCGAAGAGGCTCTGGAAGAAGTCGCTGAAGCCGGCCGCGGTGTCGGGGTCGACCTGCGTCCACACCTGCCCGCCGCCGGGACCGCCGGCGAAGCCGCCGCCCTGCGGGGGGACCTGGCCGGTCCGGCCGTAGGTGTCGTACACCTTGCGCTTCTCGGGGTCGGACAGGGCGGTGTACGCCTCGTTGACCTCCTTGAAGCGGTCCTCCGCCGCAGGGTCGTCGGGGTTGCGGTCGGGGTGGTGTTTCGCGGCCGCCTTGCGGTAGGCGCGCTTGATGTCGTCCTGGCTGGCGTCGCGCGCGACGCCGAGCACGTCGTAGTAGTCCTTGAAGTCGGCCACGGGGTCACCTCCCTTCCGTGCCGCGGGCGTCCGCGGGCGTGTCCGCGGGGGCGCCCGCGCGGGCGGCCGGCGGCGTCAGTCCTGGTAGACGACGACGCGGGCGGGGCGGACCAACCGGTCGCCGCGCACGTAGCCGGCCTCGAACACCTGCGCGATGGTGCCGGGCGCGCCGTCGTCGCCGGCCGGGACGCTGGAGAGCGCCTCGTGCCGGTCGGGATCGAAGGTCTCGCCGACCGCGCCGACGCGTTCGACGCCGAGCTTGCCGAGTTCGCGCTCCAGCCCCTCCATCACCGCGCGGACGCCGGGCACGATGTCGGCGGGGTCGCCCTGGTCGGCGGCCTCGAGCGCGCGGCGCAGGTCGTCGGCGACCTGCATGACCGGGAGGACGGCGGCGTCGAAGCCGGCGTCGCGGGCGCGGGCCTCCTCGCCGGCGGCGCGGCGGCGGACGGTGTCGAGCTCGGCGCGGGCGCGGAGCGCCCGGTCGCGTTCCGCTTCGAGGTCGCTCTGCGCCTGCTCGAGTTGCGCCTGGACGAGGGCGATCTCGTTGCGGAGGATCGACGTTTCGTCGTCGCCCGCCGCGCCGCCCTCCCCGGCGCCGGCCTCGGCCGGCGCATCGGGGGTGGACGGGGCGTCGACGGGCTCGACGTCGGGGGCGGGCTCGACCTCGGGGGCCGGCGCGTCGTCGGGGCGGGGCTCGTCGTTCACGCGCTCACCCGGCCGGCTTGAAGTCGGCGTCGACGACGTCGTCCTCGTCGTCCGCGGAGGTCGCCTCGTCCGCTTCGGCGGCGGCGGTCTCCGCCTCCTCCTCGGCGGGGGCGGTGGCCGCCTGGAAGGTCTGCAGCGCCTCGGCGAGGGTCTGCGTCAGCTCCTCGTAGCGGTCCTTCTCGACGTTCGGGTCGTCGACCGCCTTGGCGACGTCGTCGATGGCGCTCTGGAGCGGCTGCTTCTGGTCGTCGGTCGCGCTCTCGGTCTCGTCGAGGATCTTCTGCGCTTGGGTGCGCATGGAGTCCGCGGCGTTGCGGGCCTCGGCCACCTCGCGGAACGCGGCGTCCTCGTCGGCGTGGCGTTCGGCGTCCTGGACCATCCGGTCCACCTCGTCCTCGCTGAGGGTGGTGGTGTTCTGGATGGTGATGCTGGCCTCCTTGCCGGTGGACTTCTCGCGGGCGGAGACGTTCAGAACGCCGTTGGCGTCGATGTCGTAGGTGATCTCGATCTGCGGCATGCCGGCCGGCATCGGGGGGATCTCGTCGAGCTTGAACTTGCCGAGCGACTTGTTCTCCCGCGCCATGCTGCGTTCGCCCTGCAGGACGTGCACCTCGACGCCGGTCTGGTTGGCGTCGGCGGTGGTGAACGTCTCGGTCTTGCGGACCGGGACGGTGGTGTTGCGCTCGATGAGGGTGGTGAACACGCCCCCCTTCGTTTCGACGCCGAGGCTGAGCGGCGTGACGTCGAGGAGGACGATGTCCTCGACGTCACCCTTGAGGACGCCCGCCTGGATGGCGGCCCCGAGCGCGACGACCTCGTCGGGGTTGACCGATTGGTTGGGGGCCTTGCCGAGCATCTCCTGGACGACGTCCTTGACGGCGGGCACGCGGGTGGAGCCGCCGACGAGGATGACCTCGTCGACGTCGCCCTTGGCGATGTCGGCGTCGGAGAGGGCGTCCTCGACCGGCTTGCGGAGGCGCTTCAGGAGCGGGGCGATGAGGTCCTCGAAGGTGCTGCGGGTGAGCTTCTTCTCGAGGTAGAGCGGGGCGTTGCTGCCGGGGTCCATCGCGATGAACGGCAGGCTGATGGTCGTCTCGGGGAGGCCGGAGAGTTCGATCTTGGCCTTCTCCGCCGCTTCGATCATGCGTTGCAGCGCCTGCTTGTCCTTCTTGAGGTCGACGCCGTACTCCTTCTGGAAGTCCTCGGCGAGCCAGTCGACGATGGCGTAGTCGAAGTCGCTCCCGCCGAGGTGGGTGTCGCCGTGCGTGGAGCGCACCTCGAACACCCCTTCGCCGACCTCGAGGACGGAGACGTCGAAGGTCCCGCCGCCGAAGTCGAAGACGAGGACGGTCTCGCTGCCCTTCTTGTCGAGGCCGTAGGCGAGCGCCGCCGCGGTGGGTTCGTTGACGATGCGCAGGACCTCGAGGCCGGCGATCTTGCCGGCGTTCTGCGTCGCTTCGCGCTGGGCGTTGTTGAAGTAGGCGGGGACGGTGATGACCGCTTCGGTGATCTTCTCGCCCAGCTGGTCGCTGGCGTCGGCGACGAGCTTGCGCAGGATCATGGCGCTGATCTCTTCGGGGCTGTGGAGCTCTTCGCCGACCTTGAAGCGGACGCCGCCGTCGTCGGCCTTGACGACCTCGTAGGGGGCGCGTTCGACCTCGCTGGCGACCTCCTCCCAGGTGCGGCCCATGAAGCGCTTGATCTCGAAGAGGGTGCCCTGCGCGTTGAGGACGGCTTGGCGTTTGGCGACCTGGCCGACGAGGCGTTGGTCGTCCTTGAAGGCGACGACGGACGGGGTGGTGCGCGCGCCCTCGCCGTTGACGAGGACGGTCGGTTCGCCGCCCTCCATGCGTGCGATGACGCTGTTCGTGGTTCCGAGGTCGATGCCGACGGCGTTGCCCATGGGGGGCCTCCATTCGTGGTGCGGGAATCGCGTGCGCGGCGCGCACGGCGCGCCCGCCGACCTCAGGTTCGTTGAGGGAGGCGGACGCAGGGTGTCTAGGAGGAAGCGTAGCAGGGCCGAGCAGGCCCTGTCAACAGATGTGAGTGCAATACACTCAAGTCGGGGGTAGGGGGAGGGAGCGTCCGCCCTCAGCCGACGACGACGTCCGCCTCGCCCCGCAGCCCCGCATCCACCCACGCCGTCGTCGGGACCGGCACGCCCCGTTCCGCCGCACGCGCCCGCACCGCCCCCGACGTCGCCGCCACCTCCAGCGGGCGTCCCCGCGCCCGATCGACCTGCATCGACGTCGGCACGGCCTCCAGCGCCCGGATCGACGCCAGGGTCGCGTCGACGTCGCCTGCGTCCAACGGCACGCCGCTCGCGAGGCCCAGGGCGTGCACCTCCCGCACGATCGCCTCGACCACCGGCGCGTACTCCGGCGCCTCGATCAACGCCCGCGGGTCGCGGTCGACCCAGGCGGACAGCGGGTTCAGGGCGACGGTCGTCATCCACTTCCGCCACAGCTCCGCCTCGATCCGCTGCGTCGACGTCGCCGGCACGCCCGCCCGCTCGAACGCGTCGGCGAGCGCCTGCGCCTCGTACGGGTCCGCTTCGCCGCGACGCCCGTCCGGCCACGGCCCCAGCACGAGGCGCGCCTCCCCCCGCGCCTCGACGCGCCCCGGCGCCACGACGTGCGCCCCCACGCCGGCCGCGACCCCGCCGAGCGTCCGGGCGCCGCCGACCCCGTCGGCGATCCACGCCTCGGCGTCCACACCGTTCTGCAGCGACACGACCGGCGCGTCGCCGCGCGCCAACCAGGGCCCCACCTCCTGGAGCACGTCGCGCACCTGGTACGCCTTGAGCGCCACCAGGACCGCGTCGAACGCCCCCGGGTCGCGGTCCGAGCGAAGCGTCGCGACGTCGACCGCGTCGACGGGCCCCTCGAAGGCAAAGGTCGGGTGCGCGACCGCCGCACCGTGCGCGCGCATCGCCTCGAGATGCGCACCGCGCGCCACGAACGTCACCGACTCGCCGATCGCCACGAGGCGCGTGCCGTAGACCAAGCCGATCCCCCCCGCCCCCACGATGAGCCAACGCATACGCAAAGCGTACCCGCCGTCGTACCGTGGGGGGGCGGGGCGCCCCCCGCCCGAGGAGACCCGATGCAGTACCTCATCCTGGCCTACGACGCCCCCGACGCCCGCGACCGGCGCATGCAGGTCCGCGCCACCCACCTCGAGAACCTCCAACCGCTCGTCGACGCCGGCCGCGTCGCCATCGGCGGCGTGATGCTCGCCGAGGACGGCGAAACGATCCGCGGCTCGATGCTCGTCGTCGAAGCCGAGGGCGAGGACGCCGTCCGCGCCCTCGTCGACGACGACGTCTACACGAAGGAGGGGGTGTGGGAGCGCGTCGAGATCACGCCGTTTCGTCGGTCGGTATGAGGCCGCGGCACGCCGCGTGCTAAGGTCGCGCCGTCGTCACAATCCGGTCGACCCGAAAGGACGGTTCCCCATGTTCCGACGCTTCGCAGGTCTCCTCGTCGCCGCCACGCTGACCCTCGGTCTCGTGCACGCGCAGGACGAGCTCGTCATCGCCTTCCAGGGCGGCGCCGCCACCCTCGACCCGATGATGCGCAACGAGACCACCACCATCTCCTGGCAGCGCCACATCTTCGACAACGTCACCGCCTTCGACCGCGACGGGAACGTCGTGCCCGGCATCGCCACGAGCTGGGAGAACGTCGACCCGACCACCTGGCACTTCGAGATCCGGCAGGGGGTGACGTTCCACGACGGCACCCCCATGACCGCGGAGGACGTCGCGTTCAGCATCGACCGCGCCGCGACGCACCCGATGAGCGAGATGCGCGGGGGGCTCAGCACCTACGAAGCGGCGACCGCCCTCGACGTCGACACGGTGGAGGTCACGACGACCGCCCCCGACCCGCTCATGCCCGCCAACCTCGATTACGTCCGGGTCGTTCCGCAGGCCCTGATCGAAGAGGTCGGCGAGGAGGCGTTCGCGGAGAACCCGGTCGGCACGGGACCGTACGTCTTCCAGGACTGGTTGGCCGAGGACTACCTCGAGCTCGACGCGAACCCCGACTACTGGGGCGGCACGCCCGCCTACGAGGACGTCCGCCTGACCGCCATTCCCAACGGCGCCACCCGCGTCGCGGCGCTGTTGTCCGGCGAGGTCGACATGGCCGTCACCGTTCTCCCGCAGGACGTCCCCCGCGTCGAAGCGTCGAGCGACGCGTACGTCAGCCAGGAGCCCGGGCTGCGCGTAATCTACCTGGCGCTGGACGACGTCCGCGAGGACACGCCCGGCATGAGCGAACCCAACCCCTTCCTCGACGTGCGCGTCCGCCAAGCGGTGTTCCACGCGATCGACATGGACACGATCGCCGACCGCATCATGAGCGGCGCCTCCACCCCCGCCTCGCAGTTCCTCGCGCCCTTCAACGAGGGCTACGTCGAGGACCTCGAGCGGCCCGCCTACGACCCCGAACGCGCCCGCGACCTGCTCGCGGAGGCCGGCTACGAGGACGGCTTCACGGTGCGCCTCGACGCCCCCAACGACCGCTACCTCAACGACGCCCTGATCGCGCAGGCGGTCGGCGGCCAGCTCGGCGAGGTCGGCATCGACGTCGAGGTGAACGCGGTCCCGCGCGCGGTGTTCTTCCCCGAGCACTTCAACAACGGCAACTCGACGATGGCGATCAGCGGCTGGGCGTCCAACAACACCGGCGCGACCCTGAACGGCATCTTCCACTGCTGGGACGAAGAGGCCGGCCTCGGCCGCTTCAACCCGTTCTGGTACTGCAACGAGGAGATCGACGCGATGATCGCCGACGCGATCACCATCTTCGACGCCGAAGAACGCGCCGCGGCGTTCGGCGCCATCATCGAGAAGAGCCAGACCGAGGACGTTGCCTACGTCCCGCTGCACTACCAGAACCAGGTGGTCGCGGTGGCCGAAGGCCTCGCCTTCCAGGCGCGCGGCGACGGCTACGTCTTCGCGACCGACGTCACCCCGGCCGACTGACCGACCGCCCTGCGGTGCGGTGGGGGCGCCTGCGCGCCCCCACCGGCCGACGCCGCCGACGGCTCCGCCCCGTTCCCCCTCCCCGCCCCAGCCGGGGTCCCGATAGGATGCGCGCGTGACGACGTTCCTGCTGCGCCGCACGGCGCAGGCGCTCTTCACCGTCTGGGTCGTCGCGACCCTGGTGTTCGCGCTCCTGCACGTCGCGGGCGACCCGGCGCAGATCCTCGCGCCGCCCGACATGAACCAGATCCAGGTGGCGGAGCTGCGCGAAGCGCTCGGCCTGGACGAACCGATCTGGGTCCAGTACGGCGTGTTCCTCGGCAACCTCCTGCAGGGCGACCTGGGCATCAGCTACTACAACGGCCGCCCCGCCCTCGAGCTGGTCCTCGAGCGGCTCCCCGCGACCTTCGAGCTCGTCCTTTCGGCGCTCGCCATCGCGCTGGTCGTCGGCGTACCGCTCGGCATCCTCGCCGCCCTGTCCGCCGGCAGCCGCCTCGACCGGGCCCTGCGCTTCATCTCCGTCATCGGGATCAGCGCCCCGACGTTCTGGATCGGCATCATGCTGATCCTGGTGTTCAGCGTCGAATGGGGGCTGCTGCCCTCCTCGGGCCGCGGCGGCCCGATCAACCTGGTGCTGCCCGCCGTGACCCTCAGCCTGTTCAGCCTCGCGTTCTTCCTCCGCATCGTGCGGAGCAGCTTCCTCGAGGTCCTCACCCAGGACTTCGTACGCACCGCGCGCGCCAAGGGCCTGCCGCGAGGCGTGGTGAACGTCAAGCACGCCCTCCGCAACGCCCTGATCCCCTTCGTCACGATCGCCGGCCTGCAGTTCGGCCAACTGCTGACCAGCTCGGTCGTGACCGAAACGATCTTCGCGTGGCCCGGCATGAACCGCCTGGTACTCCAAGCGATGTACCGCCTCGACTACCCCATCATCCTCGCCTTCGCCATCGTCGTCGCCGTCACGTTCGCCACGATCAACCTCGTCGTGGACGTCGTCTACGGCTTCGTGGACCCGCGGGTGCGCCATGCCTGAGCGCCGCGCCCGCCGCTGGTTGCGCACGATCCCCTGGTTCTCCGCGAGCCTGCTCGCACTGCTGATCCTCGTCGCGCTCACCGCACCGTGGCTCACGCCGCACGACCCCCGGCAGCAGGACCTGCTCGCGTCGTTCCTGCCGCCGGTCTGGACCGGGGCCGGGGAGGTCACCCACCCGTTCGGCACCGACGAACTCGGTCGCGACGTCCTCGCCAACATCCTGTTCGGGCTCCGCGTCAGCCTGCTCGTCGGCTTCGGCTCCGTCGCGATCTCGGTGCTCGTCGGCACGCCCCTGGGCCTCTGGGCCGGCTACCGCGGGGGGCGCATCGATTCGCTCCTCATGCGCCTCGTCGACGTCCAGCTGTCGCTCCCGATCATCCTCGTCGCGCTCGGCGTCCTGGCGGTCTGGGGGGCGGGCCTGTGGAAGGTGATCCTCGTCATCGGCCTCGTCGGTTGGGCGGAGGTCGCGCGCCTCGTGCGCGGCAGCGTCCTCGCCGAACGCTCCCGCGAGTACGTCACCGCCGCCGAAGCCCTCGCCGCCGGCGTCCCCCGGATCCTGTTCCGGCACGCCCTCCCCAACGTCCTCAACGCCCTGCTGGTGCTGGTGTCGGTGATGATGCCGCGCTTCATCATCCTCGAGGCGACGCTGTCCTTCCTCGGGCTGGGCGTGGCGATCGATACGCCGTCGTTGGGTCTGGCGGTCTCGCGCGGCTACGAGTACCTGTTCAGCGGGTCGTGGTGGACCAGCACCCTCCCCGGCCTCGCGCTCCTACTCCTGGTGCTCGCCGTGAACCTGCTCGGCGACTGGTTGCGCGACGCCCTCGACCCCCGCGCCGCCTGACCCGCGCCGCGCCACCCACGACGCCCCCAGCCCCACCGACAGCATCGCGCCGGAGGCCAGGAACCACCGCGCGTCGACCTGCGCCTCGCGCCACGCGAAGGTGCCCTCGAGCGCCGCCCCCGCCCACACGACCGCCAGCAGGCCCGGCGCGCCCCCCAGCGCGGTGGCGGCGACGAACGGTCCGAACGGCGCGCGAGCGGCGCCCGCGACGACGTTGACCGCGTCCCCCGGCAGCGACGCCAGGCGCGCGAACAGCGTCGCCCGGAAGGCGTTGCGGTGCAGCGACGCCCGCCACCGCGCGAGCCGACCCCCCGCGGGGCGGTCGGTCGGGTCGCCGCGCACGAAGCGCGCCAGGGCGTACGCCACCCCCGCCGACCCCAACACCCCCGCCCAGGCGACGGCCGCCCCCAGCCACGGCCCGAGCGCCCACCCGGCGAACAGCGTCAGGACGGTCGAGGGGAACAACAGCACGCCCCGCACCAGGTAGGCCGCGAGGACGCCGGGCACGACCCAGCGGCCGGTCGCGAGCGCCTCGAGGCCGCCGGCGCTGGCGCCGGCCGGGCCCAAGCCCGACCACCAGGCGCCCCCCCACGCGAGGGCCAGGAGGACCGCCCAGACGCCCAGCAGGCGCGCGCGGCGGGCGGTCACGCCCCCGGGTCGGGCCGCTCGTTCAGGACCTCCGCGAAGCGGTCGCCGTCGGTGAGGTCCAGGCGCAGCGGCGTGAGCGAGCCGTACCCCTGCTCGATCGCCCACCGGTCGGTGTCCGGCTCGACGCGTTCGCGGGGGCGTTCGGCGAACCAGTAGTGGCGGCGCCCCATCGGGTCCTCGCCGGGGATGACGAGCCCCTCGTAGTGCCGGACCGACATCCGCGTCCAGCGCAGCCCCTTGGGCTCGAGCGGGAAGTTCGCGTTCAGGAGCGGCAGGTGCGGGATCGCCAGGAACGTCTCGATGACCTGCGCGACGTACGGCTCGAGGGCGGAGAAGTCCGGTTCCGCGCCGGCCTCGTCGACCGGCGCGCTGAAGGCGACGGCGGGGATGCCGAGGAACGACGCCTGCTTGGCGGCGGCGACCGTACCGGAGTGCCAGATGTTGTGGCCGATGTTGAGGCCCAGGTTGATGCCGGTGAGCACCAGATCCACCTTGTCCCAATGGTGCGCCCCGAGCGCGACGCAGTCGGCGGGGGTGCCGTCGACGCGGTACGCCTCGATCCCCTCGATGCGGGTCTCGGTGTAGTGCAGCGGGCGCCGCACCGTGATCGCGTGACTCATCGCCGACTGCTCGACGTCGGGCGCGACGACGCGGACGTCCCCGAACCGCTGAGCGACGCGCGCGAGGGTGTGGAGGCCGGGACTGTGGACGCCGTCGTCGTTGCTGACCAGGATGCGCATGGGGCCAGGCTACCGCTTGGCGACCGGCGGCGGCGGGGACGAGGGGGGCGCGGCCGTCGCCGCGCTCACGTCGAGGTGGGGGCGGGCCCGTACGGCACCGGCACCAGCCGGGCCTCCCGGACGTCGACGAGCCCGCGGTCGGTGAGCTTGAGGTCGGGGATGACGGCCAACCCGAGGAACGACAGCGCCATCAACGGCGAGGGCAGCGTGACGCCCAGCGACGCCGCGGCGGCGTCGAGGGCATCCAGGGCGTCCGCCACCGCGTCGAGCGGCGCGTCGGTGAGGAGCCCCCCGAACGGAAGCGCCAACTCCGCGAGGACGGCGCCGTCCTCGACCGCCACCAGCCCACCCCCGAGCGCCGCCACGCGCTTCAGCGCCACGGCGATCGACGGCGCGTCCGCCCCGACCGCCATCAGGTTGTGGTGGTCGTGCCCGACGCTGCACGCGAGCGCCCCCCGCTCGAGCGTGAAGCCCTGGACGTACGCCGCGGCGCTGCGCCCGTGCACCCCGTGGCGTTCGGTGCACGTCAGCAACGCCAGGTCCCGGGCGGGGTCGGCCGCGAGGCGCCCGGCATCCACGCGCGGCGTCGCCTCGCGCGCGTCGGTCGCGAGGCTCCCCGGCCGCACCCCGACGACCGGGACCGGTGCGCCCGGGTCGCCGTCGCGCCAGCGGAGCGCAGCGTCGAGCGACGCCGCGACGTCGGCCGGCACCGTCACGCTCGCCGCGAGGCCGGCCCCCGCGGCGCCCACCCCCGGGTCGTCCGGCCCGGCGAGCGGCGCGACGAGCGCCCCGTCGCGCGCCACCTCGCGGCCGCCCTTGAACACGCGCACGGCGTGCAGGTCACCGAGGTCCGCCCCCCAGGCGGTCAGGTCGGCGAGGTAACCGGGCGCGACCGCTCCGCGGCGCGGCAGCCGGTAGTGCCGAGCGACGTTCCACGTCGCCGCCGCGAGCGCGGCGAGCGGGTCCGCGCCGGCCCGAATCGCGGTGCGGACCGCGTGGTCGACCCCCCCGAGCCGGAGGAGGTCGTGGGGGAGTTGGTCGTCGCTGCAGAAGCCGAGGCGTTCGGCGCGGGCGGCGTCGAACAACGGGGCGAGGGCGGCGGCGTCCTTGGCGACCGACCCCTCGCGGACGAACAGGAACATCCCCGCGCGGAGCTTCTCGAGCCCCTCCTCGAAGCGGCTGGCCTCGTGGTCGCTCTGCACGCCGGCGGCGAGGTACGCCTGCAGCGCCGAGCCCCCCAGGCCGGGGGCGTGCCCCTCGACGGTGGCGGCGGCGGCTTCGGCGACGGCGGCCTTCGCGAGCGCCTCCGGTTCGCCGGCGACGACGTCGGGGAAGCTCATGAGTTCCGCCAGGCCGACGACGCCGTCGTCGCCCATCAGGGTGCGGATCGCGTCGGCGTCGAGGTGCGCGCCGGGCGTCTCCAGCGCGGTCGAGGGGACGCAGGACGGCACCGTCGCGAACACGTCGAACGGGAGGCCCCGCGCGGCGGCGAGGAGCCAGCGCACGGCGGGCACGCCGGCGACGTTGGCGACCTCGTGCGGGTCGGTGATCACGCCGGTCACGCCGCGCGGGAGGACCGCTTCGGCGTAGCGGGCGGGCGTCACGAGCGACGACTCGAGGTGCATGTGCCCGTCCAGCAGGCCGGGGGTGAGCAGCGCCCCGGGCAGCTCCAGCGTGGCGGCGGCCGGGGGACGGTCGCCACGGGCGGCGGCGGCGGGCGACACGACCGCCGCGATCCAGCGGCCCGTGATCAACACGTCGGCGGGGCGGGCCTCCCGGACGAACGGGTCGAGGACGTGCGCACCGCGCAGGTGCAGGTCCGCCGGCGCGCGGCCGGTCGCGACGTCCACCAGCGCGCGGCGGGCGTCGGGGCCGGGAAGCGAACCGGGGTCGGGCGAAGCATCGTGGGGCGCCATGCCCCAGCGTAGCGCGGCGCCCGGGACCGCCGGGCGCCGCGCGGGACGGCGTCCCCCGCCGCCGCGGCGGCGGGGGACGCGAGGCCGTTCGGGTTACTGCGGTTCGTTGTCCCAGGGGCCCACCACGCCGGGCGCGGCGAACTCCATCGAGAGCAGGTCCCCGAGCGTCGGCAGGTAGCCGTCCTCGTAGACGAGGTTCCCGTTGCGGTCCTCGAGCGGACCCATGAACGGCTCGAACACGTCGCGGCCCTGCGCCATCTGGTCGCGACGCTCCAGCACGAGCTCGTAGACGTCGATCTCGCCGAACTCGGGGTGGTCGATCACGACGTCGCGCAGGTCGTCGACGAAACCGTCGGCGACCGGCACGCCCGGCTCGGCGCCGAGCTCGACGGCACCCTGCTCGAGCAGCCAGAAGTAGTCGACGTCCTCGAGGTTCGTGGTCGTGTAGGTCCCGTCGAGGACCTTCTCGAGGATGTCGACGTAGATCGTGTCCCAGTGCACCAGCTGGCCCGACGCCACGTGGTCGGGCGCGAACTCGACCATGCTCGCGTAGTGCGAGAAGCCGGGGTAGCCGCGGTCGGCGGCGACCTGGATCACGGTCGGGGTGTCCTCGGTGAAGGCCAGGACGTCGGCGCCGTTCGCCATGAGCGCCTCGCTGGCCTCGGTCGCGCCGGCGGGATCGAACCAGTTGTACAGCCAGCGCACGGCGACCTCGGCGTCGGGGTTCACCTCGCGCGCCCCGAGGGCGAAGCCGTTGATGTGGCGCTTGACCTCGGCGATCGGGAAGGCGGCGACGTAGCCGAGGTTCCCCGTCTCCGACAACGCCGCGGCGATCAGGCCGTTGAGGTAGTACACCTGGTAGAAGTCCGCCATGTAGGTCAGCACGTTCGGGGCGCGGGAGATGCCCGTGCCCCACCCGAAGATCACGTCGGGGTAGCGCTGCGCGGCGGCGAGGATGCCGTCGCCGTAGCCGAAGCTGGTGCCGAAGATGACGTCGGCGCCGTCGGCGACGAGCTGGTCGATGAACGCCTCGACCTCGGGCTCGGGCACGTCCTCGACGTACACCGTTTCGATGGCGTCCCCGAAGTGCTCCTGGGTGGCCTGTCGACCGAGGTCGTGGGCGTAACTGAAGCCGTAGTCGCCGACCGGGCCGACGTAGATGAAGGCCACCTTCAGGGGGTCGTCCTGAGCGGTGGCGAACGCGAGGGCGAGAAGGGCGGCGAGGGACACGAGGATGCGGCGCATGGGAACCTCCGTGCGGAACTGGGGACGTGGAACCGACGGGCGAACGACCGAAGCCGCGGGTGCGGCGACGGACCGGGGGGAGGGGGAGGGCGTCAACGACGCCCCCGCGCGTAGGGCTCGCCGAGCGCTTCGGGCGCCCCGAAGGCGCCGGCGCCCTTGCGCACCGCGGTGACGGCGAGCGCGAGGATGGTGAAGAGGTAGGGCATCATCGTCAGCAACTGCGGCGCGAAGAACTCCTGCAGGCTGAAACTGAGGGTGAACAGAGCCCCGAAGAGCAGCGCGGCGAAGATCGCGCGGAGCGGATCCCACAGCGCGAAGATGGCGAGGGCGAGCGCGATCCAGCCGAGCCCGTTCGTCATGCCCTGGCCCCACGAGGGGCGGTAGGCGAGCGAGAGGAAGCCGCCGGCGACGCCGGCCATCGCCCCCCCGAACGTCACGGCGGCGAAGCGCACCGCGAGGACGCGGACGCCGGCGGCGTCCGCCGCCGCGGGGTTCTCCCCGACGCTGCGCACCACGAGCCCCAGGCGGGTGTGGTGGAGCACGAACCACAGCACGACGGCGGCGACGAGGCCGAGCCAACTGAGGACGTACTGCCCTTGGAACAGGGCCGGACCGAGGAGCGGGATGGAGGCGAGGAGGGGCAGGTCGACGAACTCCATCGGGGTGCCCAGGGGGCGCCCCACCCACCCGCGCCCGATGAGGCCGGTGAGGCCGAGCCCGAAGATGGTGATGGCGAGACCGGAGACGTACTGGTTGGCGCGCAGCACGACCGACAACAGGGCGTGCAGGGCGGCGGCGGCGACGCCGGCCGCGGCGGCGGCGACGAGGCCCAGCCAGGGGTCGCCGCTGCTCTGCGCGACGACGAAGCCGGCCAACGCGCCGAGGATCATCATGCCCTCGACCCCGAGGTTCACGACGCCGGCGCGTTCGACGACGATCTCCCCGAGCGCCGCCCACAACAGCGGCGTGCTGAACGCCAGGGCGCGGGCGAGGGTCGTGAGGACCAGGGCGAGATCGACGTCCATCAGGGGCCCTCCACGGCGGCCGCGTCGGACGGCGCGCCCGCGTCGCGGGGGACGCGCACGAGGCGGTACTCGAGGATCGGTTCCGCAGCGATGATGCAGAGCAGCACCAGGCCCTGCACGACGCCGGTGATCTGGCTGGGGAGGCGTAGGGCGACCTGCATCACGTCGCCGCTCGCCGCGACCCAGCCGAGGAAGAGGGCGGTCACGAGCGCCGCAAGGGCGTTGCGGCGGGCGAGGAGCGCGACGATGATGGCGGTGTAGCCGTAGCCGATCGAGAGGCTCCCGGGGTCGACGAGGCGGTGGTGGATGCCGGCGACCTCGCCGACGCCGGCGAGGCCGGCGGCGCCGGCGGAGACGAGGACGAGGACGAGGGTCGTGCGGAAGAAGTCGACGCCGGCGTAGCGGGCCGCCTCGGGGCTCTCACCCATCATGCGGACCTCGAAGCCGAAGCGGGTGCGCGCCAGCAACCAGGCGACCGCGGCGGCCGCGACGACCGCCAGCAGCAGGGTGGGCCAGTGCAGTCGGGTGGTGCCGACCGTCGGGAGGATCGCTGCGGCGTCGAAGCGGTCGCTGTACGCGAAGCCGGAGAGGCTCGAGCCCTTCCAGGGGCCGTTCACCAGCCAGCGCACCAGGTAGATCGCGACGTAGTTCAGCATCAACGTCGTGATGATCTCGTTCACGCCGAGCCGCACCTTCAACAGGGCCGGCCCGAGGCCCCAGAGGGCGGCGGCGAGGAAGCCGGCGACGAACATCGCGGGGATCGTGAGGGGGGCCGGCAGGTCGACGAACAGCGCGACGCCGGCCGCGGCGACCGCGCCGACCAGGAGTTGGCCCTCCGCGCCGATGTTCCAGAAGCGGGCGCGGAAGGCGAGGGTGAGGCCGACGCCGGCCAGCATGAGCGGGATGGCGCGGCGCACGACCTCGCTGGCGCCGCGCGCGTCGAGGAGGGTGCGCTCGACGATGACGCGGGCGGCGTCGAGCGGGGCGACGCCGAACGCGGCGAACAACGCCCCCGTCACGAGCATGGCGACCACGACGGCGCCGAGCGAGACGCCCCAGACGAGGGCGGCGCTCGGGGCGCCGCGCCGCTCGATGCGCCAGCCGCTCATTCGGGGGCCGCCCCGGCCTGCGCGTCGTGGGCGACGTCGTGGGGGACGGTCGCCGCGTCGCGCTCGGGGGCGCGCTCGCCGGCCATCCGCAGGCCGATCGCTTCGCGGGTGGCGGTGGCGGCGTCGACGACGCCGGTCACCTCGCCGCGGAACAGGACGACGATGCGGTCGGCGAGGTCGAGGAGTTCGTCGAGGTCTTCGCTGACGAGGAGGACCGCGGCGCCGCGGTCGCGTTGCTCGCGCAGCAGGTCGTGCGTGAGTTCGGTGGCGGCGACGTCGAGGCCGTAGCTGGGGTGGGACGCGACGACGAGGCCGGTCTCGCTGCCGAGCTCGCGGGCGAGGATGACCTTCTGGACGTTGCCGCCCGACAGGTTCCGGGTCACCGCGTCGCGCGAGGGCGTCGCGATGGCGTAGTCGCGGATGGCGCCGTCGGCGTGCGCGTCGACCGCCCGCCAGTCCACCATCCGGCCCTTGGCGAAGGGGGCCTGCCGGTGGCGGCGGAGGACGAGGTTCTCCGCGACCTTCATCCCGCCGGCCACGCCCATGTCGTTGCGGTCCTCGGGGATGTGCACGACGCCGCGCGCGAACAGGTCGCGGACCCCTTCGCCGGCGACGTCGGCGCCGTCGAGTTCGATCCGGCCGGAGGTGGGGGTGCGCAGGCCGGTGAGGACCTGCGTGAGTTCGGCCTGGCCGTTGCCGGCGACGCCGGCCACGCCGACGATCTCGCCGGCGCGCACCTCGAGGTGCACGCCGCGGAGCCGCGGTTCGCCGGCGGCGTCGGCGACGTGGAGGTCGCGGACCGACAGGCGTACGTCGCCGGGCGCGCGGGCGGCGGCCTCGCGGCCGCGGCGGACCTCGCGGCCCACCATGTGGCGGGCGAGCTCGGCGGTGTCGGTGTCCGCCGCGTCGACCTGGGCGACGACGCGACCGCCGCGCAGCACCGTGATGCGGTCGGCGGCGGCGAGGACCTCGTCGAGCTTGTGGCTGATCAGGATCACGCCGCGCCCTTCGTCCTTCATGCGCCCCAGCACGTCGAACAGGCGCTGGGCCTCCTGCGGCGTCAGGACGCTGGTGGGTTCGTCGAGGATGAGGGCGTCGGCGCCCTGGAGCAGCGCCTTGAGGATCTCGACGCGTTGGCGTTCGCCGGGGCTGAGCGTGGCGACGCGGGCGTGCAGGTCCACCTCGAAGCCGTAGCGTTCGGCGAGGGCGTCGACGCGGCGGGCGAGGTGGCGGGTGGGGAACCAGGCGGGGGTGTCGGGGAGGGCGAGGGCGAGGTTCTCCGCGACGGTGTGGCGGCGCGCGAGGTGGAAGTGCTGGGCGACGAGGCCGATGCCGGCCGCCTTGGCGTCGCGCGGGGAGCGCAGCGCGAGGGGGGCGCCGTCCATGAGAAGGGCGCCCTCGTCGGGCGCCTGGAGTCCGTAGAGCATGTGGACGAGCGTCGTCTTGCCCGCCCCGTTCTCCCCGAGGAGGGCGTGGACCTCGCCGCGTCGGACCTGGAGGTCGACGCCGTCGTTCGCCACGACGCCGGGGAAGCGTTTCGTGACGCCGCGCAGCTCCAGCAACGGGGGGCGGGCCTGGGGACCCGAGGAGGGCGGCACGCGGCCAACATAGCCCGCCGGGAACCGGCACGCAAGGGGGGCTCCGGCGAGTCTCCGCTCTCCGGATGATTCACCTTCGAAAGGTATTCTGGCGAGCGTACGTCAGGGCCGCGTCATGTGTCAAGCCCGGGGGCGCGCCGCGTTCGCGCCGCCCCCGGTCGGGCCGCGGCCTCAGTCGGCCAGCGGGCTGTCGGCCCCGTCGACCTCGTGCGGCAGGTAGTACGGGTTCTCGCCGGCGGCGTGATCGGTTTTGTCGACGACCGCGACGATCTCGGGGACCTGTTCCTTGACCATGCGGTCGACCCCGTGCTTGAGGGTCACGTCGGCGGCGCCGCACCCCTGGCAGCCGCCCCCGAACTCGATGATCGCCTTGCCCTCCTCGACGCCGACGAGCTTCACCTCGCCGCCGTGGCCGGCGACGCCGGGGTTCACCATGGTGTCGAGGACGTCCTGGACCTTCTGCGCGACCGGGTCGTCCCAACTGGGGCTCTCGAAGAAGACGCGGAAGCCGGACTTCATGACGTCGTCGACGAAGTCGACGCTGGCGCCGTCGAGCTGTTGCGCGCTGAGGGGGTCCATGAGGACGTCGAAGCCGCCGCCGTCGTGGACGACGTCCCCCTCGTCGCGGTCGTCGTCCTTGACGAGCCAGAGCTTCGGTTCGGCGCGGGTGCCGGCGATGCGCAGGGCGCTCACGCCCTGGCCCTTCTGCGCCTCGAGGAACTGCTTGACGCGCTCGCGCGCGGTATCGGTGAAGTGAAGCATGGGGGGAGTATAGAGGCTGGCGTCCGGCGCCGGGGGCGCGCGGCCTACGCCCCGCCGGCGGCGTCCGGGGCCGGCGCGCCGAGGACGTCCTCGAGCCAGGTGACGAAGGTCGCCCACGCCTCGCCGGCCGGCCCGCCGGCGGCGATGGCGTCGACGCCGCCGACGAAGGCGTGCCCGACGCCGGGCCAGCTGCGGATGGCGTGCGGGACGCCCGCTTCGTCGAGGGCGGCGTCGAAGGCCGCCACCTCGCGCGGCGGGATCTGCGCGTCCTCCTCGCCGAAGATGCCCAGCACCGGGCCGGGGAGGCGTGCGAGGCGGGCGGGGTCGTCGATCGGGGTGCCGTAGAAGACGCCGGTGCCGGCGAGGCGGTCGTCGGAGAGGGCGTAGCGCAGCGCCGCGCCGCCGCCGTAGCAGAAGCCCATCACGACGATCCGCTCCGGGTCGACGCTGGGGTCGGCGGCGAGGGCGTCGACGACGACGCGCAGGTCGCGGTCGATGGCGGCGGCGGGGGTGGCGACGACGTTCCAGATGGCCGACGGCACCAGGTCGACGCTGACGCCGCGGAAGGTGTCGGGCGCCACGACGACGTAGCCGCGTTCGGCGAGGGCGTCGGCCTTGCCGGTGACGTCGGCGCGGAGCCCCCAGAACTCGTGGATCATCACGACGGCGGGGTGGGGTCCGTCGCCGGGCGGCTCCGCGCGGTGGGCGGCGACGTCGGGACCGCCGTCGGTGGCGTCGTAGACGACGTTGGTGAGCGCCTCGACGCGCCCGTCGGTGCGGGCGCGGTCGACGACGACGCTCAGGGCGAGCGCCACGGCGCTCGCCGCGACCAGGGCGGCCGCGGCGAGGAGGGTGCGTCGCAGGATGCGCATGGGCGCAGTCTACGCGCCGGCGTGGGGGGCTCGGGTCAGAGCACCTGCATGACGTAGTGGTCGGTGGCCCGCTCGAGGCCCTCGGGGTCGGCGACGTACACGCCGCGCGTGCCGGAGAGGGCGCCGTCGCTGCGCAGTTCGCCGAGGATCCGCGTGATCGTGACGCGGCTGCTGCCGGTCAGGTCGGCGAGGTCCTCGTGCGTGAGCGCCAGCGGCAGCTTGACGCCGTGCTCGCTCTCGTCGCTGGGCTGGCCGAACTGGTCGGCGAGGCGCAGGAAGGCGCGCGTCACGCGGGCGCCGACCGGCATTTCGGCCTCGTCGATCATCTCCCGGCTGCGGCGCAGTTGGCGCGCCATGCTCTGCAGCACGTAGTCGCGCACCTTGCGGTCGTTCATCGCCTGTTGCGGGTCGATCGGCGTGAGGCACGACTCGTGCACCGCGACGACGGTCTCCGCGTGGTGGCCGCCGTCGAGCGAGGCGAGCCCGAGGACGTCGCCGGGGCCGTAGAGGTCGGCGATGCGGTCGCGCCCCAAGCTGGTGGGGACGACCGCCTTGAGGACGCCGTAGTTGACGACGTACAGGTTGGAGGCCTCGCGGCCGGACTCGTACAGGACGCCGTCGGGATCGAGGGTCCGGGTGGGCAGCGCGAGGGTCCCGGGCACGATGTCGGAGACGTCGCAGCTCGGGGGCGCGGCGAGGGAATCGAACGTGTGGAGCATGGTGCACCTCATTCACCGGACGTGCGTCCGGGGGGTCTCGACGTGGGGGCGGGGACGGTCCCCGCCGGGCACTACAAAAACTATAGCACCCCACCCGGGATTCTGTAAAGGCATTTTCCCCGTGCTGGTGGGGATTTCTCACCGTTTTCACATTCGTGGTGCGGGCCACGTTTCTCGGAATCGTTCCGAATGCCGTCCAGGACGACGTTTCTGGGCCCTGCACGTGAATCCGTTCACGTGCCCGGTTCTCATCCGCCGCCCCCCGGAGCGCTTGACGCGCGCGGGCCGATACCTTAGCATTTGAGGCAATGTCGAGGCCGCTCTCCCCCGCGCAGACCCGCATCTACGAACGCCTCCGCGACCACGTCGCGCGGCACGGCGTCACCCCCGACCTCGCCTCCTTCGCGCGGGACCTCGACCTCCACTACGTGAGCCTCAAGCAACACCTCGAGGCGCTCCACGACAAGGGCTGGCTGACGTTCGAGAGCCGCGGGCGCGGCCGCTCCCCCCACCTGCACCTCCCCGCCGCGGCGACCGGGGTCCCCATCCTCGGCGCGATCCCCGCCGGACCGCTCGCCGAAGCGGTCCAGGACGCCGAGGGCTACCTCCCCCTCCCCGGCCTGCACGACCGCGGATTCGCCCTGCGCGTCCGCGGCGACAGCATGGCCGACCTGATCCAGGACGGCGACGTCGTGCTCCTCGAGAAACGCCCCACCCGCCGCTCCGGCGAGATCTGCGCCGTGCGGGTCGGCGACGACGACGTCACGCTGAAGTACCTCGACGACCTCGGCGCCGGGCGGTGGGCGCTCCGCCCCCACAACGACGCCTACGCCACCCAGGAGCACCCCGCCGCGGACCTCGAGGTGGAGGGCGTCTACCGGGGCCTGCTGCGCGGGCCGGTCGTCGACGCGCTCGCCGTGCACGACGACTGACGTGCCCCGACGTCAGGGGTAGGTCGGCAGGTCCGGGCTCCGCTGCACGGCCGGTCTCGAGGCGGCCGGCACGATCGTGGGCGTCCGCCCCTCCACCGCCTCGACGTGCGCCACGAGGCGGGCGCGCAGGTCGGCGGCGACGTCCGCGAAGGCGTCCAGGCCGGCCAGGTTCTCCAGCTCGTACGGGTCCGCCTCGAGGTCGTACAGGAACCGTTCCTCGTAGCGTTCGGCGCCGGGATCGCCGGTCGGGTCGGCGTCCGGCGCATCCACGCCGTACTTCCAACGGCGGGTGCGGAGCGCCCGCCCCACGACGTCCTCGCTGATCTGCACGAACAGCTCGTCCGCATCGGTCCCCGCCCGCGCGCGAAGCGCGGGATCGCGCAGCGACGTCCCCCGGATCCCCGGGGGCGGCGCGATGCCCGCGACGTCCAGCAGCGTCGCGGTGAGGTCGGGGATGCCGACCAGCGTCTCGATGCGCCCCCCGCCGTCGAAGCCGGGCCCGACCAGCGCGGTGGGCACGCGGATCGACGCCTCGTGGCAGGACCGCTTGTACTCGTCGTTGCGGGTCTTGAAGTGGTTGCCGTGGTCCGACGTGAACAGCACCACCGTGTCGCGCTCGAGATCGAGGCTCCGCAACGCGTCGCGCACCCGCCCCAACGCCTCGTCGAGGCGCTTCACCATGCCGTAGTACCCCGCCAGATGCCGCGGGGCACTGCCGACGAGCGCCTCCAGGTCGGGCGGGCGCCAGGCGTCGGCGTAGCGCGCGGCGTACCCGCGCGGGGCCGGGTAGTCGTCGCGGTGGTTCTGGTGGTGCGGCTCCAGGAACGACGTGAACAAGAAGAACGGCGCCTCGCGGGGTTCGGCGAGGTAGCGGATCGCCTCGTCGGCGAGGGCGTCGACGCGGTAGCCGGGCAGGTGCCGCGGCCGCCCGTCCTCGTCGAACACCGTCGTGGCGTACGCGTCCGACGTGAACTCGAGGACGTTCGCCGCCCGCCACGTGGCGTAGCCCCCGCGCTCCGCCTCCGGGACCGGGTCGCGCGACGCGAGGTGCCACTTGCCGACGTAGGCGGTGTCGTAGCCCGCCTCCGCGAAGCGGTCGCCCAACGTCGGCACGTCGGGGTCCAGATGGACGCCGTTCGTGAACGACCCGTGCTCGGTCCCGTGCAGGCCGGTCTGCAGGCAGGCGCGGGCGGGCCCGCACACCGGCTGCACGGTGAACGACCGCGCCACGTGCGTCCCCTCGCGCGCCATCGCGTCGAACTCCGGGGTCAGGCCCCCCGGGTGGCCGTGGACGCCGGTCGTGTCCCAGCGCTGCTGGTCGGTGAAGAACACCACGACGTTGGGTCGTTTCGCACCTTCGCGCATGCTCGTCCCTCTCCGTTCCCCCCGCCGAGGCGGGGCAACCCCGCGGACGGGGCCTACTTGCCCGCCTGGATGGCGATGCCGTCCATGATGCGCTCGCGGAGCGCGAAGAACAACGCCATGACCGGCAGGAGCGTCACGACCGCGGCGGCCGCGATCAGGTTCCAGGTGATCAGTTGCTGCGACGACTTGAACAGCGTCACGCCCACCGGCAGGGTCTGCCACTCCTGGCGCGTCACCACCAGCGGCCACAGGTAGTCGTTCCAGCGGAACATGAAGTTGTACAGCCCCAACACCGCGATGCCGGGCAGCGCCAGCGGCACGATGACGCGCGCCACGATCGTGAGTTCGCCCGCCCCGTCGATGCGGGCCGCCTCGACCACCTCGTCGGGGATCGTGAGCATGAACTGGTTCATGAAGAACAACCCGAACCCGGTCGCCGTGAGCGGCAGCGCCAACCCCGCCCACGTGTCGACCCAACCCCAGCCCGCGATCATCGTGTAGAGCGGGATGGTCCGCACCGCGGGCGGCACGAGGATGCTGCCCACGAACAGGGCGAGCACCAGGCGTCGGCCCGGCATGCGGATCTTCGTCGTCGCGTACGCCGCCAGCGTCGACGTCACCAGCACCATCGCCGTCGTCGACACGGTGTAGATCGCCGAGTTCGTGAACAGGCCGACCACGTCGAGGCGCTCGAACACCCGCGCGTAGTTCTCGAAATCGAAGGCGGCGGGGATCAGGGTCGGCGGGATCGACGACGCCTCCTGGATCGTCTGGAACGACAGCAGCACCACGTACACCAGCGGGAACAGCACGACCAGCGAGAGCAACGCCAGCCCCACGTGCGCCGCGATGCGGCCGGCGTTCCGCCGCAGCCGCCTCATTCGACCCCCTGGTAGGCGCGTTCCTGCCAGACGTTCATCAGGTAGGACAGCGCGAACAGCAGCGCGAACATCACGATCGTCATGGCGTTCGCCATGGGCACGTCGAAGCTCTCGAAGGCGGTCTCGTAGATCAGCAGCATCAACACCTCGGTCCCCCGGAACGGCCCACCCCCGGTCAGGATCTGCGCCAGGACGAAGGAGTGCACGAAGCCGCCCATCAACGACAACACCCCGATGAAGACGATCGTCGGCACCAGCAGCGGCAGGGTGATGTGGCGGATCTTGTTCCAGGTGCCCACCCCGTCGATCTCCGCGGCCTCGTAGTAGGTGCGGGGGATCGAGCGCAGGCCCGAGGCGAAGAGCAGCATGTTGTAGCCCAGCGTGAACCACACCTGCACCACGACCAGCGACACCATCGCCCCGGTCGGCGTCTGCAGCCAGGCGACGGGGGTCAGCCCCAGCGCCGCCAGCCCCCCGTTCAGGATGCCGAAGTCGGCGTTGAACATGTACTGCCACACGAGCGTCGCGATGGCGGGCGTGACGACGTAGGGGAGGATGAGGACGCTCGAGAAGATCGGCTTGAAGCGGATCCCCCGGTCGTCCAGCGCGTACGCGGCGAGGAACCCGAGCGCGATGCTGACGACGGAGTAGCTGGCGGTGAAGACCACCGTGACCCGCAGCGCGTTCCAGAAGCGGGGGCTCTCGAACAGGTAGCGGTAGTTCTCGAACCCGACGAAATCGAGGTTGCTGCCGAACCCCGCGTGCAGGCTGTTGTAGAAGCCGACGGCGAACGGCGCGAAGGTGAAGACGGCCAGCGAGAGAAGGGCCGGCGCGAGGAAGAGATACCCGGTCAGATACCGGCGGTGACGTTGCTTCATGCCCGGTTCGGCGCTCCCGATTCCCGGCCCGCGACGCAGGGGAGGCGGTCCGTGGGTCCGCAGCGTACCGGCGGGAGGAGGGGGTGCCTCCTCCCGCCGGCGGTGGGCGCATCCGTGCTCAGTCGGAGGCGCGTTCGATCAGGCGGTTCGATTCGCGGACGTACGCGTCGAGCGCGTCGTCCACGTCCCCGCGGGCGTACACGACGGTCTGGTACAGCTGCTCGAAGACGTCGCCGCCCGGCGTGATGTCGCCCAAGCCCAGGTTGCGCGCGGCGATGTCGAACGGGGAGGCGGCGCCCAGGATGGGCGTGAACTCCGCGACGCCGGGCACCCCCTCGAGGCGCGGGTCGGCCGCCCAGGAGGCGCGCGGCATCATCATGCCGGTCTCCAGGGTCGCGGCGACCTCGACGTCGACCGACGTCAGGCGCTGCATGAGGTCCCACGCGAGGTCGGGGTGCTCCGCGTCGTCGGGGATCGCGACGGCGGTCCCGGCGACCGTCGACAGGGCGCCCGCCCCGTCGACGCGCGGCACGGGGGAGATGCCGTAGTCGAAGTCGGACTCGAGGCTCTCGAGGTTGGCGATGTCCCACGGGCCCGAGAGGATCATCGCGACGCGCTGCTCGAAGAACGAGCGGCGGGTCGCCTGGTACGCCGCGCCCGGCTCGGGGCGCAGCGCCCAGCCGTTGGCGGAGACGTCCTGCAGCGTCTGCAGCGTCTCGCGGATCGTGGGCGTGTCGATGGCGATCTCCCCGTCCTCGATCAGGAACGGCGTTTCCTCCGAGGCGAAGAACGGCATGACGTAGCCGGGGTCGGTGTCGAACCCGAACGCCGCCACGTCCGGCCCGAGCGCCGCGTCGAGCGCTTCGGCGGTGGCGTAGAACTCGGCCATCGTCTCCGGCGGGTCGGTGGGGTCGAGGCCGGCCTCTTCGAACAGGTCCTCGTTGTAGAACAGCGCCAGCGCGGTGTGGTGGAGCTTGAGGCCGTAGCGGCGCGCGTCGAGCGTCACCTCGGTCCAGGTGCCCTCGAACCAATCCGAGCTCTCGTCCCACGCCGCGATGTCGTCGGTGACGTCGCGCAGAGCGCCCAGGCCGGCGAACTCGGTGATCCAGGTCGCGGGCACCTCGAGCAGGTCGGGGCCCTGGCCGGCGGAGAAGTCGGTCAGCAACTTCGTGCGCATGTCGGGCCAGGCGAAGGTCTGCAGGTCGACCTCGACGCCGTGGTCGGCGGCGAAGTCGTCGATGACCTCCTGGTACGCGTCGTAGACGTGGTTGTTGTTCCAGTAGATGGTGAAGGTGTCTTGGGCCACGGCCGACTGCAGGAGCAGCACCAGCGTCGCGGCGGCGAGCATGCGAAGGGTCGCGATGGTCATACGCCTCTCCTCTCCGTTTGTCGAACACGGCAGTCGTATCACTAAAGGCTTTTACCTGTCAACGTGGTGCTGATAGACTCCGCATCGCTGCGACGACGGCCCCGCGCGGGGCCGTCCCCTCGCCGACCCACCCAACGAACGGAGTCCGCATGCCCAAGATCGCCTTCCTCGGTGCCGGAAGCACCGTCTTCGCCAAGAACCTGATGGGGGACATCCTCGCCCACCCCGAACTCGCCGAATCGACGCTCGCGCTGCACGACGTCGACGAACACCGCCTCGCCCTCTCGCACCGGGTCGGCCGACGCGTCGCGGAGACGCTCGGCGCGCACCCGACGTTCGAGGTGACCACCGACCGCGAGCGCGCCCTCGACGGCGCGGACTACGCGATCAACATGATCCAGGTCGGCGGCTACGAGCCCTCCACCGTGATCGACTTCGAGGTCCCCAAGCGCTTCGGCCTGCGCCAGACGATCGGTGACACCCTCGGGGTGGGCGGCATCATGCGGGCGCTGCGCACGGTGCCGGTGCTGCTCGACATGGCCCGCGACATGGAGCGCCTCGCCCCCGACGTGCTGCACCTCAACTACGTCAACCCGATGGCGATGAACTGCATGGCGCTCGACCGCGCCACGACCGTCCGCACCGTCGGCCTCTGCCACAGCGTCCCGCACACCGCCGGCGAACTCGCCGCCGACCTCGACCTGCCCGCCGACGAACTCGACTACCTCGTCGCCGGCATCAACCACGTCGCCTTCTTCCTGAAGCTCGAGCACGCCGGCCGCGACCTCTACCCCGACCTCCGCCGCGTCCTCGAGGAGGGCCGGATGCCCGACCACAACCGGGTGCGCTACGAGCTCTTCGAGCAGTTCGGGTACTTCGTGACCGAGTCCAGCGAGCACCTCGCGGAGTACGTCCCCTGGTTCATCAAGGCCGGTCGCGAGGACCTCCTCGAGACCTACAACATCCCGCTCGACGAGTACCTCTACCGCTCCCAGGCCGGCCTCGCCAGCTGGGACTTCATCGAGCGCGAGCTCGAGGCGCCCGGATCGCAGGACCCGGACGCGCTCCGCGCGACGCTGGAGGCGACCCCGCTGATGCCGACGATGGTCGACGCCTCGGTCGAGGCGTTCGCCTCGCTCCACGAGGTCGAACGCAGCGCGGAGTACGGCGCCCGCATCCTCCACGCGGTCGAAACCGACACGCCCACGCGCATCTACGGCAACGTCCCCAACCGCGGGCTGATCGAGAACCTCCCCGACGACGCCTGCGTCGAGGTGCCCGCCCTCGTCGACGCGCAGGGGGTGCAACCCACCCGCATCGGGCGCATCCCGCCGCACCTCGCGGCGTTGATGCAGACGAACGTGAACGTGCAACGGCTCACCGTCGAGGCGCTCCTGACCGGCGAGCGCGAGCACGTCTACCACGCCGCCATGCTCGACCCGCACACCGCCTCGGAACTCGACCTGAAGCAGATCCGTGCGCTCGTCGACGCCCTCCTCGACGCGCACGGGGACAGGATCCCCGAGGCCCTGCGCGGCTGAGCGGACGGGCGCGCATGACGAGCTCTCGACGCAAACGCACGACCCTGAAGGAGGTCGCCCACCGGGCCGGCGTCTCGCCGACGACCGCCTCGTTCGTCCTCAACGAGACGCCCGGCGCCGCCATCAGCGCCGCGACGCGCGCCCGCGTCCTCGACGTCGCCCGGGCGCTCGACTACCTGCCCTCCGCCGCCGCGCGCAGCCTGGTGACCGGCGAAACGAAGACGCTGGGCCTTGTGATGCTCCGCGCGGACCTGCTGTTGGTCGACGCCTTCGTGCCGCAACTCCTCTACGGCCTCAACCACGTCGCGCGGCGCGCGGGCTACACGGTGCAGGTCGAGGGCATCGACGCGGTCGCCGGCGACGACGGGGCGCCCGCCGCGGAGGACGACGACCCGTACCTGCGGATGATCCAGGCGCGCGGCCTCGACGGCCTCGTCGTCCTCGACCCCCGGCACGGCGACGCCAACCTGGCGCGACGGATCGCCGACGGGACGCCGATCGTCACCCTCGGGACGGTGCCCGGCGCCGACCCGTACCGCGTCGTCTCGGACGAGGCCGCAGGCATGCGCCGCGCCGCGGAGCACCTGCTTCACGGGGGGCGACGGCGCGTCGCGCACCTCACCTTCTCGCCGCGCGGGCGGTCGGGCACCGACGCGCGCCTCGCCGGCTACCGCGCGGCGCTCGAGGGGTTCGGGGTCGCCTACGACGAGGCGCTCGTCGAGGAGACCGGCTACAGCGCCGCCAGCGGCGCCGACGCCATGGCGCGCCTGCTGGCGCGCCGCCCCGACCTCGACGCGGTGACGTGCGGGAACGACACCGTGGCGCTGGGCGCGATGGCGGCGCTGGCCGACGCCGGCCTCGCGGTGCCGGACGACGTCGCGGTCGTCGGCTTCGACGACCTGCCCTTCGCCGCGCAGCTCCGCCCGGCCCTCACGACGGTCCGCACCGACCCCGTCGCCGCCGGGGAGCGGGCGATGGAGACGTTGCTGTCGTTGCTGGCCGGCGAGACGCCGGAACGCCGCGAGATCCGCATGCCGACCCCCCTGGTCGTGCGCCGCTCGTGCGGCGTCGATCCCCCGTCCGCCGGACCCCCGCCCACCTGACCCCGTCCGTCGATGCCAACGCCCCGCCGCGGCGGGGCGTTGACAGGTCGATGACGTGCGACTATCGTGACCTAACACGCGTTAGTCCCGTTTCGCGTGCCCGAATCGGGCCCCCGAGGCCCCAGGACGGATCCGCACCCCGTGCGGCCCCCCGCCCGTGGTGTCCTGGATGCGCCCGCATTCGGACCCCCGTTCTCGTCCTCCAGGAGGTGGACATGCATCGAGTCGCCCTGACCCTTCTCGCCCTGCTGACCGCGACCGCCGTCAGCGCCCAAACGCTCACCGCGTGGGTGTGGGACATCAACAAGCCTGCGCTCGAGAGCACCATCGAGAGCTTCCAGGAGATGCACCCCGGCGTCGACGTCGTCGTCGAGGACCTCGGGAACCAGAACGTCTACGACCGCGGCCTCGCCGGCTGCGCCGCGGGCGGCCTCGACATGCCCGACATCTACCTCGTCGAGAACAACGAGGCGGAGGTCTTCTGGTCGCAGTTCCCCGACTGCTTCGTGGACCTCACCACCCTCGGCGCCGACGAGCTCCGGCCCGCGTTCCCCGACTTCAAGTGGGCGGAACTCACGGTCGGCGACGCGATCCACGCCGTGCCGTACGACTCCGGCCCCACCGCGATCTTCTACCGTCGCGACCTGTACGAACAGGCCGGCGTCGACCCCGCCGACATCGAGACCTGGGCCGACTTCATCGACGCCGGTGCGCAGATGAACACCGCGTTCGACGGCAACGTCAAGATGGGCGCCATCGGCAAGGGCGCCGACGACGAGTGGTTCCGCATGCTCGCCAACCAGGCCGGCTGCTTCTACTTCGACCAGGCCGCCACCGAAATCACCATCACGCAGCCCGGCTGCGTCCAGGCGATGGAGACCATGAAGAACGTCTGGGACGCCAGCGTCCTGCACCCCGCCGGCTGGTCGGAGCAGATCCAGTTCCTGCAGAACGACGCGCAGGCCAGCTCCTTCTTCGGCAGCTGGTACTCCGGCACGCTGATCGCCAACATGCCCGAGGACCAGGCCGGCGAGTGGGGCGTCTACCTCACGCCCGCGCTCGAAGAGGGCGGCGTCCGCGCCAGCAACCTCGGCGGCAGCGCGCTCGCCATCCCCGCGAGCAGCGACCACCCCGACCTCGCCTACGACTTCATCACCAACGCCCTCGCCGACGAGGAGAACCAGCTCGAGATCCTGTTCGAGTACGGCCTCACCCCGTCGCTGCTCTCGCTGCAGGGCGACCCCGCCCTCGAGCAGGGCGTCGAGTTCTTCGGGGGCCAGGCGATCTGGGAGGACATCCTCGGCACGCTCGGGGACGTCCCCGCCGTCGCCGGCACCCAGTACTTCCAGGAGGCCCGCGAGGTCATGATCGTCACGGTCAACGACTACCTCGACGGCGAGTACGCCAGCGCCGAAGCGGCGCTCGAGGCCGCCGCCGACCAGATCGCGGCCAGCACCGGTCTGCCGATCGCGGACTGAGCGACCGCCCGACCCCGTGGAGGGCGCCCCTGGGGCGCCCTCCACCCCTCGGCCCGAAAGGACCGGCATGACGCCAGAGCCCGCCGCCGCCCCCCGCCGTCGCCCCTGGCGCCGCCGCGCGACCCCCTATCTTTTCCTGACCCCCTTCTTCGCGCTCTTCGCGATCTTCTGGGTCTACCCGATCGCCTATTCGTTCGTCCTCAGTTTCCTCAACACGCGCCAGCGCCCCTGGACGCTCGACTGGGACTTCAACTGGGGTCGGCTGGTGCAGGACGAGTACTTCTGGAACGCGCTCGGCAACACGATGCTCATCCTGGTCGTGCAGGTCCCGATCATGCTGGCGTTCGCCACGCTGCTCGCGGTCGCCTTCTCGAGCGACCTGCTGAGGTTCAAGGGCTTCTTCCGCTTCGCCTTCTTCGCGCCGCTCGTGCTCGGCGCGGTGCCATACTCCGCGGTCTTCCGCCTCATCTTCAACGAGCAGTACGGCGTCCTCAACTACGGCCTCACCGCGATCGGCCTGCCGTCGGTCTCCTGGCTCTACGAAAGCACCCCCGCGCTCGTGACGATCATGATCGCCATGACGTGGCGCTGGACCGGCTACAACGCCGTCATCCTGCTCTCGGGCCTGCAGTCGATCCCCGCGACGCTGTACGAGGCCGCCAAGATCGACGGCGCGACCGGCGTGCAGCGCTTCTTCCTCATCACGATCCCGATGCTGCGCCCGGTCCTGCTCTTCACGTTCGTGCTGTCCACCATCGGCACCCTGCAGCTGTTCACGGAGCCGTGGCTCATCACCACCACCGGACCGGGCAACGCGACCGAGACGCTGGTGACGTACCTCTACCAGCAGGGCTTCCGGAGCTTCAACTTCGGCTACGCCTCCGCGATCGCCTACAGCGTCGCGATCATCGCGGCGATCTTCTCGCTGCTCCAGATCCGCCTCGTCGGCGGGCGGGAGGTCGAGCGATGAAGCGCGACCGCCTCCTGCGCAGCCTGGCCCTGCACGCGCTGCTGCTCCCCCTGGCGCTGTTGTTCCTCGCACCGATCGCCTGGATGCTGATCGCCGCGACGCTCCCCAACGCCGAAATCCTCGCCGCCCCCCCGACCCTGCTGCCCGGCACCCACCTCGCGGAGAACTGGCGCGACCTCAACGCCGACCTCGACTTCGTGCGCGTCATGATCAACTCGATCGGCATCTCGATCATCTTCACCAGCGTCGCGACGTTGATCGCCGCGATGACCGGGTACGCCTTCGCGAAGTTCCGCTTCGTCGGGCGCGGCGTACTGTTCACGATCGTGATCGCCGCCCTGACCATCCCCTTCGAGGTCCGCGCGATCCCCCAGTACCTCCTCGTCGCGCGCGACATGGGGCTCTCCAACACCTGGTGGGCGATCATCCTGCCGTGGATCGCCTACCCGCTCGGCGTGTTCTTCATGCGCCAGAACATGCTCTCGGTCCCCAGCGACCTGCTCGAGGCGGCGCGCATCGACGGCGCCGGCGAACTGCGCATCTTCGCGCAGATCGTGCTGCCGATCATGCGGCCCGCCCTCGCCGCCGTCGCGATCGTGCTGTTCTTGTTCCAGTGGAACGACTACTTCTGGCCGCTGTTGATCCTCTCGCAGAAGGACGCCTACACCATTCCCGTCGCCCTCGGCACCCTCGTCGGCCTGACCCGCGTCTCGTGGGGCGGCATCATGGTCGGCACCGCCATCGCCACGCTGCCCTTCCTGCTGTTGTTCCTCTGGCTGCAGCGCTACTTCATCGCCGGCATCACCGCGGGAGCGGTGAAGGACTGACCCCGCGCCACGGGGCGGCCCCCCACGCCGCCCCGCCCGGCCCCCCGCCCGACCTCGACCCGCCCCCGCGCGGCCTCGAAAGGACCGACCCGTGACCCTCGGCGTTTGCTACTACCCCGACCATTGGCCCCGCGACCGCTGGCGCGAGGACGCCGCCGCCATGCGCGAGCGCGGCATCGAACGCGTCCGCATCGGCGAGTTCGCCTGGAGCCTCCTCGAACCCGACCCCGGCCGCTACGACTTCGCCTGGCTCGACGAAGCGATGGACGTCTTCGCCGACGCGGGGCTCGGCGTGATCCTCGGGACCCCCACCCCCACGCCCCCGAAGTGGCTGATCGACGCGCACCCCGACGTCCTCCCCGTCGGCCGCGACGGCCGCGTCCGCGGGTTCGGTTCGCGCCGCCACTACTGCTTCCGCAGCCGCACGTACGCCCGCGAAACCGAACGCATCGTCGGCGCCCTCGCCGAACGCTACGGCCGCCACGAGGCGCTCGCCGCCTGGCAGACCGACAACGAGTACGGCTGCCACGACACCACCCGCTGCTGGTGCGACACCTGCCGCGCCGACTTCCGCACCTGGCTCGAGGCCCGCTACGGCACCGTCGACGCGCTCAACGAAGCGTGGTGGACGACGTTCTGGAGTCAGACCTACCGCAGCTTCGACGAGGTCGAACTCCCCGGCCAAGCGGTGACCGAAGCGAACCCCAGCCACGAACTGGACTACCGCCGCTTCGCCTCCGACGGCGTCGTCGCCTACGACGCGCTGCAGCGCAGCGCGATCCGCCGCCACTCCGACGCGCCGATCGTGCACAACTCCATGATGATCTTCCCCGACTACGACCACGTCGACCTCGCCGACGGGCTCGACGTCATCGCCTTCGACAACTACCCCCTCGGCCAGCTCGAGGAGTCGCCGTTCGACGCCGACACCAAGGCGCGCTACCTGCGGACCGGCCACCCCGACCTCGTCGCCCTCAGTCACGACCTCTACCGCGGGCTGAAGGACGTCCCGCACTGGGTGATGGAGCAACAGCCCGGCCAGGTGAACTGGGCCCCCTCCAACCCGCTCCCCGCCGACGGCGCCGTCCGCCTCTGGACGCTGCAGGGCCTCGGGCACGGCGCGGAGATGGTGTCGTGGTTCCGCTGGCGGGCGGCGGTCGGCGCGCAGGAAACGAACCACGCCGGCCTGCTGCGGCACGACGCGACCCCCGACCAGGCGTTCGAGGAGGCCGGCCGCGTCGCCGACGACGTCGGTGCGCCGCGCAGCGGTACGGCGAGCGCCGCCGCCCGCGACGTCGCCGCCGGCCTCGCCGCCGCCGCGACGCCGCGGGCACCGGTCGCGATCGTGTTCGATTACGACGACCTGTGGGCGTCGGAGATCCAACCGCACACCGCCGGCTTCACCTACTGGGGGCAGGTCCTCGGCTACTACGCCGCCCTGCGCGGCCTCGACCTCGACGTCGACCTGGTGCCGAAGAAGAAGCTGGGCGTGCCGGCGGCCGACGGCGGCCGCGACCTCACGCCCTACGCCGCCGTGGTCGCGCCGGCGATGCAGCTCGTGGGCGACGCCATCGTCGCCCCCTTCGAGGCGTACGTGCGGCAGGGGGGACGGCTGCTGTTCGGGCCGCGCAGCGGGGCGCGCACCCCGACCGGCGTCGCGCAGGCCCCCACCCCCGGACCGCTCCGCCCCCTCGTCGGCGGGCGCGTCACCCGCATCGACGGCCTCCGGCCCGGCGTGACCCGGACCCTCGAGGCGGACGGCGCGACGTACCCCTACGGCACCTGGGCTGACCTGCTCGAGGCGGACGCGGACGGCGAGGTGCGCGCGACGTACCACGACCCCGCCTACCGCGGGGCCGCCGCCTGGGTCGCGCGCCGGCACGGCGACGGCGAAGCGTCGCTGCTCGGCGCCTGGCTGGAGGCGGACGCCCTCCGCACCCTCCTGCGCCCCTGGCTCGAGGCGGCCGGCGTCGCCACGCGTCCCCTCCCCGACGACGTGCGTCGCGCCGGACGTTGGTGGCTGAACTTCGGCGACGCAGCCCACACGATCGACGGCGTCACGATCCCCGCGCTGGACGCCGTGGAGGTCGACCCGGGGTGAGCACGCGGCGCGGCCCGACCAGCGAAGCGGTCGCGCGTCGCGCCGGCGTGTCGCGCAGCACCGTCTCGGTCGTCCTCAACGGCGCGACCAACGTCACGATCGCGGAGGAGACGCGCCTCCGCGTGCTGGAGGCGGCGAAGGACCTCGGCTACGTGCCCTCCGCCGCCGCCCGCCAGTTGGCGTCGGGCCGCGCCCGCACGATCGGCCTGGTGATCTCCTACGCCGAGAACCTCCGGACCGACGCGTTCGTCCCGCGCGCCCTGTACAGCCTCAACGACGCCGCCCGCGCGCGCGGCTTTCGCGTCCTCGTCGAAGCGCTCGAGGACGTCACCGACCCGTCGGCGTACCGCGAACTGGTGCGCGGCAAACAGATCGACGGGCTCATCGTCCTCGACCCCCGCGCCGACGACCGGGCGTTGCCCCGCCTGATCGAGGAGGGCTACCCCGTCGTCGTGATCGGGCACGCCGGCGACGAAGCGGCGGCGTCCCGCGTCGACGTCGACGTCGACAACCTCGCCGCCGCGCGCACCGTCACCGACCACCTCACGACGCTCGGTCGGACGCGGGTCGCTCACCTCCCCTACGGACCCCTCGCGCACCACAGCGTCGCGCGGCGACGCCGGGGTTGGTGCGACGCGCTCGAGGCGGCCGGCCTCGACCCCGACCCGAGCTGGGTCGAGCCCGCCGCCTTCTCCGCCGACTCCGGGTACGCCGCGATGCGGCGGCTCCTGGCGCGCGTCACGCCCGACGCCGTCTTCGCCGGCAACGACACCGTCGCCTTCGGCGCGATGACGGCGTTGCGCGAGGCGGGCCTCCGCATCCCCGAGGACGTCGCGGTCGCCGGGTTCGACGACATCCCCCTCGCGGCGCACGCCAACCCGCCCCTCACGACCGTCCGCCTCCCCGCGGTCGCCATGGGGCGCGCCGCCGCGGAACGCCTCATCCACCGCATCGAGGGGGACCCCCCCGCGACC
>JAVLCF010000009.1 GCA_031581195.1 Trueperaceae bacterium
GGGCACGTGCGGCGCGGCCGGGCGTCAGGCGCCGCCCTGCCACGGGTCGACGACGTCGACCCCGGTGTCCCCGAACGCGTCGGGGCTGCGCGTCGCCAGCGTCCCGCCGCGGGTGCGGCAGATCGCGGCGATCTGCGCGTTCGCGCGGGAGATCGGCCGCCCGAGGCGCTCCCGGCGGGCGACGACGTCGGCGTACTCGACGGCTTCCGCGGGGCCGAAGGGGTGGATGCGGCCGGCGAAGTAGTCGTCGAAGACGTCGCCGGCCGCCGTCAACAACGCCCGTTTGCGTTCGCCCTCGGGCAGCGTCCCGAGGCCGGTGAGGACCTCGGAGACCGACACGGCGGTCGTGCCGATCTCGCGCAGAGGGTAGGCGTCGAGCCACCGCACGACGGCGTCGTCCGGCTCCGCGCGCATGAGTTCGGTCAGCACCTCGGTGTCGAGCACGATCACGAGGCGGCGTCCTCCTCCGTCCCGCGACGGGGCGGGTCGCTGCGCTCGGGCAGCTCGAGGTCCGCCGCGCCCGCCTCCAGGAAGCGGGCGTGGATGCGGCTGGCGAGGCGGGCGGGCTCCGGGTCGGGCCCGAGGGCGTCGCGCAGGATGAGGCGCGCCTCGGCCTCCATCGAGCGGTCGTGCGACGCCGCGCGGGTCCGCAGGCGGACCTTCAGGGCGTCGTCGAGGTTGCGGATGATCAGGCTCGCCATCGCGCGCCTCCGTTCCACGTCGTGTGCTAGCGATGATAGCACCGGGCGCTTCGTCGTCCCCGCCGACCGCACGTCGGCCGGGCGCGGGAGGGCGCGGTCCACCATGCCCCACACCAGCGCAGGTGCGCAGGCCGCGCACCGCCTCCCGGGGGTCCGGTCGGGCCGCCCCTCGGCAGCGGACGGGGCGGCGCGGTACCCTGGCCGGCATGTGGATCTGGCTCCTGGCCGTGCTGGCGCTCGGCGTGTTCATCGGGGTCCGGCTCGCGGGGCGGGTCGGGCTGCGTCGCGGCGCGGGCGGCCCCGACCTCGAGCGCGAGGCGTACCTCCGCGGGCGCGCCTACGAGCAGGGGCTCGAGGAGGGGCGGCGCCGCGAACGCGAGGCGTGGGAGACCGCCCGCGCGCGCGGCGAGGTGCCGCCCGCGCTGTCCGACGGCGACGCCCGCTGACCCCCGCTCAGCGCAGGAACGGCGCGGCGCCCTCGAGGGTGCCGTCGCGGCGCCAGGCGACGGTCGCGGCGATCCCGAGCTCGAGGCGCGTGGCTTTGAGGGCGTAGACGGCGTCGATGCGGCGGGCGTCGACGTGGAACGCCGTCATCCGTGCCGGCAGCGTCTCGAGCGCCGCGCGCGCGTCGCGCCGGAACCACGCCGCGAGGCGCAGCGCGAGCGGGCCGACGGCGCGCATGCGCGGGGCGTCGAGGTCGGCGGCCTCCGCCGCGGCGCGCAGGAACGCGCGCGGCGGGACGGCGGGGGCGTGCGGCGCGATCCAGGTGCGCCCGAGCGCCGACGCGTACGTCGCGAGCTCCGCGGCGGCGCGACCGACGTCGGGGGCGTACGCCACCGCCTGCGGGACGTCCGGTTCCCCGATCCACCGCACCGCCCGACCGGCTTCGAGCGGACCGAACAGCGCGTCCCCGAACGACGAGCGCGCGACGCCGGGCCCGTACGCCTCCGCCGTGCGGAGGGTGACGGCGCGGACCCGGCCCGCGGCGTGCGCCGCGGCGAGGTCCTCCGCGAGGCGGGCCTGCAGGGCGCCGCGAGGTCCGGCGGGCGCGACGCGACTCTCTTCGTTCACCGGCGGGGCGGGGTCGTAGAGGGTGAGCGGTTCGATGGCGAGGAGCGTCGCGTCGTGGGCCGCGGCGGCGGCGCTGGCGGCCGCCCGTAGCGCGGGCAGCGCCTCCGTCCGCTCGGGCGCGGGGACGTCGGCGGCGTCGATGATCGTGCGGGCGCCCGCCGCGGCGGCGTGCAGCGCGTCGCCGTCGCGCGCGTCCAGCGCGACGACCTCGACCTCGTCGGGCAGGAGCGGGGGACGGGCGCCGCTGCGGTTCACCGCCCGCACGGCGTGCCCCTTGGCCCGGAGGGCGCGCGCCGTCCAGGCGCCGAGCGCGCCGGTCCCGAGCACGAGGTGCAGCGGCGCGCTCACGCGTCGCTCCCGGCGAACGTCGCGTCGACCCGGTCGGGGTCGTAGCGCTCCAGGTAGCGGCGGTAGAGCCGCGCGGCGTGACGGGCGGGATCGGCGTGGTACGCCTCCGGCGTGACGTCCAGGTCGACGACGCGGGCGGGCGTCTCGGGCACGGTGGGGGGGTCGGCGGCGACCCGCCGCACGACGTCGGCGTGGGGTTTGGGGGTGCCGTCGGCGCGCACCAGGCCGAAGGTCCGTTCGTGCCCGGTCGTGTCCAGCGGTGGGCGGTCGGTGAGGGCGGGGTCGTAGTCGGCGTAGTTCCACGTCATCGACCCGGGCGCCCCGACCTCGACCAGCTTCGCGAGGACCGTCTCGACGTACGCCGCGAGGTCGGCCTCCGACGCCATGAACTGCGTGTAGGGCCCGTCGGGGCCGGGCCACGTCGCGACGTGCGAGCGTTCGCCCGGCGCGGCGGTGCAGCCCCCCCACTCCTCCATCCAGACCGGCATCCCGCCGGTCAGGGCGCGCGTGAGGGCGTTCAGGAACGGCACGAGGTCGGGGTCCAGCGGACCGCGGGCCATCGACAGGTACGCCGGGTAGGCGTGCATGACCGCCAGGTCGGTCTCGGCGAACACGTCGTGCGGGCGGAGCCCGACCTCGCCGAGGAGCGCGTCGGCGTGCAGCCCCAGCGTGACGGGGTGGTGCGGGTCGACGGCGCGGACGACCTCCACCATTCGGCGGGTCCAGGCGCGCCCCGCCGCCGCGTCGCGCGGTCGGGCGAACAGGTCGGGTTCGTTGCCGAGGTTCCACGCCCACAGCGCGTCGTGCTGCGCGAAGGCGCCCACCACGGCTTGCAGAAGCGTCGTTTCCGCGGCGAGGGCGACCGGGTCGTGGAACGGGTTGCGGTACGACGCCGTCGTCGCCCGCCCCGCGCTCACGCGCGGGCGGGGCGAGGGCAGCGGTGCGGCGTCGTCCAGCAGCCACCGCGGCACCCAGTTGGGGCCGCTCATGTGCCCGACGAAGAACGTCACGTCCAGGCGGAGGCCGGCGTCGTGGGCGGCGTCGAGGGTCGCTTCGAGCTCGTGCAGGCGGCGGGTCGGGACGCGGTCGGGGTCGGGCTGCCAGTCGTCCCACAGCAGGAAGATCCGGACGATCTCGAGCCCGAGGTCGGCGATCTGCGCGAACTCCTCGCGGACCTCGCCGGCGTCGAAGTCGCTCCACCACGCCATCGCCTTGCGCCGCGGCCAGTAGTTCACGCCCTGCACGAAGCGCTGCGTCACCCCCAAAGCGTACCCTTGGGGCGATGCGCGTGCTCGCCGACGCCCCCCCCACCCTCGCGGCGTTCGCGCCGCCCGTCACCCCGCACGAGAGCGGGGGGAGGTCGGCGGACCTCCCCCCGCCCGACGCCGCCGCCTACGCCGCCCTCGTCGGGACCGCGCGCGTCTGGCGCGGGGAGGGCCCCGCCGGCCTGCGGGGCCCGCTCGTCCTCACCGCCGAGGCCCACCGTCCGCAGCTCGCCGCCCTCGCCGACGCCGCGGAGGCCGGCGCCCCCGAGGACGTCGCGACCGTGGCGTTGGGGGGGACCTTCGTCGGGCAGCGCGGCCGGACGTGGCACGCCCCACCCGGGAACCTCCAGCTGGCGGTGCGGCTGCGTCTGGGCGGTCCGGCGCGGGCGCTCCAGGCCGGCCTGGCGGCGCTCGGCAGCGTCGCGGCGGCGGAGGCGATCGAGGCGGTGAGCGGGGGGCGGGTCGCGCCCGGCACGAAGTGGGTGAACGACCTGGTGTTGGGCGCGCCCATGCGCAAGGCGGCGGGCGTGCTGGTGGCGGCCGACGTGCAGGGGGACGCGCTGCCGGCGGCGCGGATCGGGATCGGCGTGAACGTCGCGGTCGCTCCGACGCTCGACGCGCCCGACGCCCTCCCGGCGGTCGCCCTCGCCGACGCGGACGCGGCGTTCGCCGCGCCCCGCGCCCGCGCCGACCTGGCGTTCGCGATCCTCGGTCGATTGGCGGCGTGGCGCGACGTGCTCGTCGAGCGGGGCTCCGCGCCGCTGGTGGACGCCTACCGGGCGCGCGCGGCGTTCCTCGGGCGGCGGGTCGAGGTGCGGCCCGCCGCCGGCGGGCCGCCGTTCGCGGTGGGCGTGGTGGAGGCCCTCACGCCGGACCTGTACCTCCGTCTCGCCGGGCGGGCCGCGCCGGTCGCGACCGGGCGGCTGCGGGTCGTCGCGTGAGGACGCGTCGGCGTGAGGGGGCCCGGCCGTGCCGGCGCGACGTCGTGGCACGGCGCTGACCTGACGCCGGTATACGTGAGCGCACGCGTCCCGGGGGTCCCGGGGGTGCCGGGGGTGCCGGGCGCGCAGGCGAGGTCGGCCCGGCCCGGGGCGGTACCCTCCGCCGGGACGGAGAAGGGAGTCCGGACGTGCACGACGACGCGACACGACCGCAGGGGGCCTCCGCGGCCGCGTGGCCCCGCCGCGAACGCACCCGCGTCCTCGTCGAGGGCGATCCCGCGCTGCGGCGGGCATTCGCGGACGAGATCCGCGCGGCGTACGCGACCGAGGAACCGCCGGCCACGCGGGGGTTGGCGATGATCGACCTGCGCGAGACGGCGCAGCGCACGCGTTTCCTGATGGGGGAGGTCCTGATTCAGGAGGCGACCGCCCGCGTCGCCGGCACCCTCGGGCGCGGCCTGATCCGGGGCGACGACCCGGCGGCCGCCACCGACCTCGCCGTCGTCGACGCCGCCCTGCGCGCGGGCCTGCCGGAGACCGCCTCGTGGGCGGCGCGCCTGCGCGCCGAGGACGCCCGGCTGGCCGCCCGACGGGCGGCGGAGGCCGCCGTGTTGCGCCGCACGAAGGTCCGCTTCGACGTCATGCAGGAGGAGGACCCCACGTGAGCTTCGATCCGGTCCACGACCTGCAGGCCGCCTTCCGGACGCTGCTCGACGCCTTCGCGCGACCCGGCACCGTGCACGACCTCGCACCGATCGCGCGGCGCCTCCCCGGGCCGGAGGGCGCCGCCCCGCGCGGGGCGTGGGGCGTCGTCACCCGCACGCTGCTCGACGCCGACGCCCCGTTCGCGGTGGCGGCGGACGCCCCGGCGGGGTTCGCGCGGGCGGTGCGCGAAGCGACCGGCGCTCCGGTCGTTCCCCTCGACGACGCGGGGCACGTCCTGGTGCCCGACCCCACGAGCGATCCCGCGCCGCTCCTCCGCACCGCTCGCCGCGGGACGCTCGAGGACCCCCACCTCGGGGCGACGGTGCTGCTGGCGGTCGAGCGGCTGTACGGCGACGGCCCGCGCGGTGCGGAGGCGGCCGGCGCGACCGGGTACCGCCTCGAGGGGCCCGGCGTCGACGGGACGCGGTCGGTGTGGGTCGCGCACCCCCACGCCTGGGCGCCGGCCCGCGACGCGGCGGTGGCGGACGTCCCGCTCGGGGTGGACGTCCTGCTCCTGGACGCCGAGGACCGCATCGCCGCGATCCCGCGCAGCAGCCACCCGATCGCCGGCGGGGGGCCCTGAGTGGGGTACGTCGCCGTCAAGGGTGGCCGCGACGCGATCGTCGCGTCGCAGGCGCGCCTGACGTACGAGCGGTTGGCGGAGGGACGCGTCCTCGACGTCGCGGACGTCCGGGCGGGCCTGCGCGGGGCGATCGATCAGGTGATGAGCGAAGCGAGCCTCTACGACGAGGACGTCGCCGCGCTCGCCCTCAAGCAGGCGGAGGGCAGCCCCGAGGAGGCGGTATTCCTGTTGCGCGCGTTCCGCTCGACGCTGCCACGTCTCCACCACACCCGCACCGCCGACACGCGCCCCATGCACGTCGAGCGACGGATCTCCGCGACGTTCAAGGACGTGCCCGGCGGACAGCTGTTGGGCGCGAGCTATGACTACGTCCACCGGCTCCTCGATCCCGACCTGCGCTTTGAAACCGACGCGGACGCGCGGGCGTGGCTGGCCCGCTGGCGCGCCGAAGCGGAAGCCGCCGCGTCGGCCGTCGGGACCCCGGAGGGTGGGGACGCGGAGGCCGGGGAGGGCCCGGACGGCGCGTCGGACGCGCTGCCGAAGGTCCTCGATTACCTCCGGACCGAGGGGTTGATGGAGGCTCGCGCCGACGACGACCGTGCGCCGGGCGACGTCACGAAGGCGGCGTTGTCGTTCCCGGCGGGGCGCAGCCGCCGGCTGCAGGTCCTTACGCGCGGCCAGACCGGCGTCGTGACGGCGCTCGGGTACGCCTCGTTGCGCGGGTTCGGGCCGATGCTCCACCCGACCGTCGGGGAGTTGCGGGTGGGCCGGCAACCCCTGAGTGTGCCCGACCCCGACGCCGTCGCGGACCAGATCGACGACCCGGAGGAGGACCACTACCTGGGGACGGTCCGCCTCACCGAGGTGGAGACCGTCGTCCCGGTCGCGGTCTCCGCCGCGGGGCCGCAGGACGCGGAGCGCACGGCGCTCGGCTTCGACCTCGGCTACGGCGCCTGCTTCGGGCGCAACGAAACGAAGGCGATCGCGATGAGCCTGCTGGACCAGACGCTCGAGCATCCCGACCCGCGCGCCCCGACGCACGACGAGGAGTTCGTGCTGCTGCACGTCGACGCGGTCGAGGCCAGCGGCTTCATTTCGCACCTGAAGCTCCCGCACTACGTGACGTTCCAGTCGGAGCTCGATGCGGTGCGGCGCACCCGCGCCGCGGCGTTGGGGGGCGCAGGGGATGCGGACGACGCGGGGGTCGCGGGCGACGCCCCCGACGCGCCCACCGACGGGGAGGGAACGCCGTGAGCGTCGATGCGAACTTCGCCTTCCTCGACGAGGGCTCGAAGCGCGAGATCCGGCGCGCGGCGTTGAAGGCGGTGGCGATCCCCGGCTACCAGGTGCCGTTCGCGTCGCGCGAGATGCCGATCGCGCGCGGGTGGGGCACCGGGGGGCTGCAACTGACGTTGGCGTTGATCGGGCGCGACGACGTCCTCAAGGTCATCGACCAGGGCAGCGACGAAAGCGTCAACGCCGTCAACATCAAGGCCCTCGTGCAGGCCACGACCGGCGTCGCGACGTGCGAGGACACCGGCGAAGCGACCCTCGTCCAGTCGCGGCACCGCATCCCCGAGCGACCGCTCCGGCGGAACCAGATCCTCGTGCTGCAGGTGCCGATCCCCGAGCCGTTGCGGCGGGTCGAGCCGCGCGAGAGCGTCACGAAACGCCTGCACGCCGAAGCGGACTACGCGGGGGCGTACCTGCAGCTGTTCGAGCGGATCGTGCGGCACGGCGACGCATCGGCCGGTGCGGATCACCCCGTGCGGGTCGATGGGCGCTACGTGATGGCACCGAGCCCGGTCCCGCGCTTCGACAACCCGAAGCTGCACCGGGCCGAGGCGTTGGTGCTGCTCGGGGCGGGCCGGGAGAAGAAGATCTACGCGGTGCCGCCTCACACCGACGTCGCCTCGTTGGCCTTCGACGACCACCCGTTCCGGGTCGAGGACGTCGCGGGGCGCGCCTGCGCGGCGTGCGGGGCGACCGGCGTGTTCCTCGACGAGGTGGAGGGGGACGACGGGACGGCGACGTTCCTGTGCAACGACACCGCCGAATGCCGCGCGCGGCGCGTGGGCGCCGCACCGTCGGGGGGCGGGCCGTGAGTGCGCCGGTGCTGCGCGTCGAGCGGCTGCACCGGCGCTACGGCGCGGGGTGTCCCGCCTGCCGTGGCGAGGGGGCGGCGCTGGACCGTAACCGCTGTCCCGCCTGCGGGGCGGTGCACGCGGTGCGCGACGTATCGTTCGAGGTGCACGACGGCGAGGTGCTCGGCATCGTCGGGGAGAGCGGGAGCGGCAAATCGACGCTGCTGAACGCGTTGGCGTTCGACGACGCCCCGACGTCCGGCGCGGCCTACCTGGCGGGGTACGAGGGGGGTGCGGCGAACGTGTTCGACGCCAACCGGCGGGCGCGCCGGCGCATCCGCAACGAGCTGCTCGGCAAGGTCTACCAGCACCCGGCGGCGGGCCTGCGCATGCAGGTGAGCGCCCTCGCGAACGTCGCGGAGAAGATGATCGCCGCCGGTGAGCGCCGCGTCGGCGTGATGGACGCGCGCGCCCGGGAGCTGCTGGACGCGACGCGCATCCCCGCGGCGCGCGTCGGCGAGCCGCCGCAGCGGTTCTCGGGCGGCATGCAGCAGCGCGTGCAGATCGCCAAGGCGCTCGCGACCCGCCCCCCGCTGGTGCTGCTCGACGAGGTCACGACGGGGCTCGACCTGTCGGTCCAGGCCCGCGTCCTGGACCTCGTCAAGACGATCCAGCGGGACCTGGGGGTCGCGATGGTGCTCGTCTCGCACGACCTGGCGGTCGTGCGGATGCTCGCCGACCGGACCCTCGTGATGCTGGACGGCGTCGTCGTCGAGCGCGGCCTGACCGATCAGATCCTCGAGGACCCCCAACACCCCTATACCCAGGAGCTCGTGTACTCGCTGGTATGACCCGCGACCTCGCCCCCACCCGCGCCGCCGTCGACGACGCGCCCCGCCGCTGGCGCCTGCACGGCGGCCGCGTCGTCACGCCCGACGCCGTCCTCGACGGCGCGGTCGTCCGCGTCGAGGGTCGCCACGTCGCCTCGGTCGAGGCGGTCGAGGCGGCCCCCTCGGAGGCCGACGAGGTCGACGTCGACCTCGCGGGCGCGTACCTCCTGCCGGGCTTGATCGACGTCCACGCCGACTACATCGAGCACATGGCGGCGCCCCGCCCGACCGCGATGCTGAACTTCCGGTTCGCGTTGCGCGAGGCGGAGCGGGAGTTGATCACGCACGGCATCACGACGATGTTCCACAGCCTCGCGCTGTACGGGTTCGACGCCTTCGCGACGAACCCGGTGCGGCGGCCGGGGCCGACGAGGGCGTTGATCGACGTCGTGCACGCTTCGCACCGGTTCGAGCACGTGCTGCATCACCGCCTGCACGCCCGGTTGGAGATCGACGACGCCGGCCGCGTCGAGGAGCTCGCCGGCTACCTCCGGGCCGGCAAGGTGCACCTGCTGTCGTTCATGGACCACACCCCCGGCCAGGGGCAGTACCGCGACCTGGAGGCGTTCCGGGAGGCGGTGAAGGGCTACGGGACCCTCGACGATGCGGGCGTCGACGCGCTGATCGCCCGCAGCCGCGACCGCGCGCTGCTGGACGCCGACACCCTCGCCGCGCTCGCGCGGGTGGCGACGGAGCACGGCGTGGCGGTCGCGTCGCACGACGACGACGGCGAAGCGAAGGTCGACCTCGCGGCGAGCTTCGGGACCACGATCAGCGAATTCCCCATCACCCTCGACGTTGCGCGCTACGCCCGAGCGAAGGGCCTGCACACGGTCGCGGGCGCCCCCAACGTGCTGCTCGGGGGGTCGCACTCGGGGAACCTGTCGGCGGAGGCGGCGGTCCTCGACGGGGCGGTCGACGTGTTGTGCAGCGACTACTACCCCGCCGCCCTGCTGCGCGCGATCTTCGCGTTGCACGCTCGGCACGGCGGCGACCTCGCCCGCTTCGTGCGGCTCGCGACGACGAACGCCGCGGTCGCGACCCGCATCGATCACGAGACCGGCGCGCTGGTGCCGGGCCTACGCGCGGACCTGATCGCCGTGCACGTCCTCGGGGACGGCTCGCCGGCCGTCACCGACGCCTTCGCCGCCGGGGCGCCGGTCTACCGCGCCCGCTACCGCACGCACCCCTGATCGGAGGGACCATGGACCACGACCCCCGCCCCCACCCTCACGCCCGCGTCCGCCGGTCCGAGCTCGGGACGCCCCAGGCGGGCGCACGCCCCCGGGGCGGCGCGGTGGGGCGGACGTGAGCCCGCCCATCCTGCGGCTGGAGGCGGTCACGAAGACGTTCACGGTGCACGCGCTCGGAACGCGGATCGAGGCGGTCAAGGACGTCGGCTTCGACGTCGAGGAGGGCGCCTTCGTGGGGTTGACCGGCCGGAGCGGGAGCGGCAAGTCGACGGTGCTGAAGTTGGTGTACCGCACGTACCGTCCGCAGAGCGGATCGATCCGCTACCGCTCCGCGGGGTTCGGCGAGGTGGATCTGGCGGAGGCCGACGACCGCACGGTGCTGGCGTTGCGGCGCGGCGAGATCGGCTACGTCAGCCAGTTCCTGCGCGTCGTGCCGCGCACGACGGCGCGCGACGTGGTCGCCGCCGCCGCCCTGGAGGCGGGCGCGACGGTGGACGCCGCGGCGGCGGAGACCGAACGGTTGTTGGCGCACTTCGAGCTGCCCGAGGCGCTCTGGGACACCTACCCGCAGACGTTCTCCGGGGGGGAGAAGCTGCGGCTGAACGTCGCGCGGGCGATGGTGAAGCGGCCGCGCATCCTGCTTCTCGACGAGCCGACGGCGAGCCTCGACGCGCCCAGCAAACGCAAGGTCGCGGACCTGCTCGGGCGCCTGAAGGCGGAGGGCACCACGATGCTGGGGATCTTCCACGACCTGGCGTTCATGCGCGACCTCGCCGACCGGGAGATCGCCATGGAGCCCGGCGTCCGGGTGTCCTGAGCGGAGCGCGTGCGTCCGCCGCTGCGGCCACGCGCCGTCGCGCCGGGGGCTACGATGGTCGGAACCACGTCGCGGCGCCGGGCGCCGTGCAGGGGAGGCGCACCGTGAACGAACCGGACCTGTGGATGCTTTCGCTCAACGCCTTCGCGGCGGTCGTCGTGCTGTTGTCGGCGCTCGCGCTCGTCCTCGCGGCGCTCGTGCGGGTCTTCCCGGCGGACGCGAACCCGCGCGCCGCGGAGGCGGCGCCGGACCCGGCGTACGAGGCGGCGATCCGCCGGGCGGTCGAGCAGGTCGCGCCGGGTGCGCGCGTGACGGCGGTGCGCGAGGTGCACGAGGGGGGGCCGCGATGATCCACGCGTCGAGCCCGAAGCGCGTGGCGGTGATGTTGACGGCGTTCCGCGACGGGCTGCAGAGCGTGTTCGGGGGGAAGGTGCGCGTCGCGGACGTCCTCCCGGCGATGGAGGCGGCGTCGGCGGCGGGGGTGCGGCACTTCGAGTTCGGGGGCGGCGCGCGCTTCCAGGCGCCGTTCTTCTACGTCGGCGAAGACCCGTTCGAGGCGATGGACGCCATGCGCGCCGCGGTCGGTCCCGACGCGGACCTGCAGATCCTGACGCGCAGCATCTCCGGCGTGACGTTGACCAGCCAGACGCCGGAGGCGTTGGCGTTGCAGGCGCGGTTGATGGCGAAGCACGGGACGACGATCGACCGGAACTTCGACTTCATGAACGACGTCGGGAACCTGCTCGCGACCGGGCGGCCGATCGTGGAGGCGGGGATGCACCACCAGGCGACGGTGGCGTTGATGGGGTTGCCGTACGCGTCGGAGCGGGTGCACACGCCCGCCTTCTACGCCGACGTCGCGCGAGGCCTGCTGGACGGCGACGTGCGGATCGATTCGATCGCCCTGAAGGACGCGTCGGGCACGACCGACCCGGCGACGGTGTACGAGACGGCGAAGCGCGTGAAGGCCCTGACGGGGTCGGAGGTGCCGGTGTGGTTCCACACGCACGACACCGCGTCGATGGCGGTCGCCTGCACGATGGCGGCGATCCACGGCGGCGTGGACGGCGTCGACCTGTCGGTCCGGCCGTTGGCGTCGGGGACGTCGCAACCGGACGTGCGCAGCGTCGCGCACGCCCTGAAGGGCACCGGCTACGGTCTGGATCTCGACGCGGACGCGGTGGGCGCGGTGGAGGGGGAGCTGGAGGCGGGTCTGGCGGACTACGCGTTCGACCCGATCACGTTGGCGGCGGACGCGCGGGTGGTGGGTTTCCCGATGCCGGGGGGCGCGATCGGTCCGAACGTGTTGATGATGAAGGAGGCGGGGATCCTGGACCGGTACGCGGAGGTTCTGGCGGAGTTCCCGGTGGTGGTGGAGGCCGGGGGGGCCTGGACGAGCGTGACGCCGGGCTCGCAGCAGTACTGGTTGCAGGCGTTCGACAACGTGCTGTACGGGCGATGGACGAAGATCGACGCGGGGTACGGGCGGTCGGTGTTGGGGTACTTCGGGCGCCCGCCGGAGCCGCCCGACCCCGAGGTGGTGCGGATCGCGTCGGAGCAGTTGGGGCTCGCGCCGTTCGACGGCGACCCGTCGGAGGTGGCGGAGGACGGCCTGGCGCCGGCGCGCGAGGCGCTTCGCGCGCGGGGCCTGCCGGAGACCGACGAGCACGTCTTTCTGGTGGCGGCGGCGATCGTGCCGGGCAAGGCGATGGACCTCAACGAGGGGATCCGGCTGCTCGAGGGGCGGCCGCGGATCAAGCTGCCGCTCCGGACGCCGGAGGGCGCGGAGGTGGCGTCCGGGCCGGCGTCGGGGTCCGCGGCGCCGTGGACGACGCCGGTCACGCGCCGGGTGACGGTCACGGAGGGCGGTGCGACGCGGACGTTCGACGTGACGTTGGCGCCGCCGGGCGCGGCGCCGGAGGCGGCTCCGGCCCCCGTGCCGGACGCCGCCCCGGCGCCGGCCGCGGGGGGGCCGGCGACGCCGGTGCACTCGCCGTTCGGGGGGACGGTGGAGGTCCTCGCGGTGCGGGTGGGGATCGGCGAGGCGGTCGCGGAGGGGCAGGTCGTCGCGACGGTGGAGGCGATGAAGGCGGAGCACGACGTCCGCAGTCCGGTGGCGGGCGTGATCGCGTCGGTCGACGTGCGGCCGGGCGACGAGGTCGGGCCGGACGTGGCGATCGTGACGGTCGGGGGCTGACGTGGAGGCGTGGAGCGAACTCCTGGCGGGGAGCGGGCTGCTGGCGTTGTCGTGGCGGAACGGCGTGATGTTCGTCGTCGCCGGGGTGTTGATCTTCCTGGCGGTCCGCTACAAGTACGAACCGTTGTTGTTGGTGCCGATCGGGTTCGGGGCGGTGCTGGCGAACCTGCCGGGGGCGGACCTGGCGGCGTCGAGCACCGCGGTCGCGGGGGAGGGGAAGCTGCCCCTGATGCAGTTGATCTACGAGGCGGGCATCCGCACGGAGCTGCTGCCGCCGTTGATCTTCCTGGGGGTGGGGGCGCTCACCGATTTCCGGCCGCTGTTGGCGCGGCCGTTCACGTTGATCCTGGGGGCGGCGGCGCAGGTCGGGATCTTCGTCGCGGCGCTCGGGGCGCACTACCTGTTCGGCTTCACGCCGGAGGAGGCGGCGTCGATCGGCATCATCGGGGGGGCCGACGGGCCGACCTCGATTTTCTTGACGGCGATCCTGGCGCCGGAGTTGTTGGGGGCGGTGGCGGTCGCGGCGTACAGCTACATGGCGTTGGTGCCGGTGTTGCAGCCGCCGGTGTTGCGGGCCCTGACGACGCCGGCGGAGCGGGCGATCCCGGTGGGGGAGGCGCGGCGCGTGTCGCGCACGGCGGTGATCCTGTTCCCGATCGTCACGACGGTGCTGGTGTCGTTGCTGATCCCCGCCGCCGCGACGTTGGTGGGGCTGTTGTTGTTCGGCAACCTGTTGCGGGAGTCGGGCGTCACCGACCGGCTGGCGAAGACGGCGGCGGGGCCGTTGATCAACGTCGTGACGATCCTGTTGGGGTTGGTGGTGGGCTCGACGATGGCGGGCGCCTCGTTCCTGGCGCTCGAGACGGTGTTCATCCTGGTGTTGGGGGCGGTGGCGTTCGTGGCCAGCACCGCGGGTGGGATCCTGCTCGCGAAGGCCGTGAACGTGGCGCTGCCGCCGGAGCGCCGCATCAACCCGTGCCTGGGGGCGGCGGGGGTGTCGGCGGTGCCGATGTCGGCGCGGGTGGTGCAGGGGTTCGTGAGCGAGCACACGCAGGGGCGGGTGAACCCGTTGATGGCGGCGATGGGGCCGAACGTGGCGGGGGTCATCGGGTCGGCGGTGGCGGCGGGGGTGTTCCTGGCGATCCTGCGTTGACGCCCCGACCGGGGCTGCGGTGCGGAGCGCACCGCGCCGGTGCTACCCTGGCGTCATGTCGTCCAAGACGCGCCTGACGCCGTTCACCGTCCGCCTTCCGGAGGCGGATGCGGCGCGCTTGCGCGCCGAAGCGGAGGAGCTGGGGGTGTCGGTGGCGGTGCTGCTGCGCATCCTGGTGCGGCAGAGCCTGCGCGGCGGTCGTTCGGTCGTCGGTCCACCGGCCGGCACGCCGGGCGGCGGAACGCGGGATCTGCTCGGCGCGGCCGGCGCGGCGGCGCTGGACGAGGACGAGGTGGCGGCGGTCCGCCGGGCCGGCGTGCGCGACGACGCCTGAGCGGCGTCAGGCGCCGGCCTCGCGGCCGCCGAGCGCGCCGAGCCGCGCACCGAGCTCCTGGAACCGGTCGCGGTCGAGTTCGTAGTAGACGTAGCGCCCGCGGCGTTCGGCGCGCACGAGGCCGGCGTCGACGAGCTGCTGCATGTGGTGGCTGACGGTGCCCTGCGCGAGCCCGAGGGTCATCTCGATGTCGCAGCTGCAGATCCCCGCGTCGTGGCGGTCGCAGACCTGGACGGGATCCTCGAGGTAGCCGAGGATCCGCCAGCGGGTGGCGTCGGCCAGGACCTTGAAGACGTGGACCTCCTCCACGCGCCAATCCTACCACGACGCTCAGGTATTGCGTGCTGGACGGCGTTCGCCCAGCGCGCCGGCGGGACGTTCGCCCTTGCCCCTCCCCGGGCCGTATCGACTACCTTCGATATCGAACGGTCGTGAACGGATTCACGAGATGCCGGGACCCGAGGAAGGAAAGGGGATTCCATGTCCGAACGCACACCGCACGTCTCGCGAAGGGGCTTCCTGCTCGGCTCCGCCGCGGCCGCCTCCGGCGCCCTGCTGGCCGACCGCGGCTTCGTCGACGCGCAGCGCTTCTTCACCGACGACGGCCTCGACGTCGCCGGCCTCCGCGACGCCGGCTACGAGGTCCGCCACACGATCTGCCACCAGTGCGGCGCCGGCTGCGGCCTCACCGCCCTGGTGAAGCCCGCCCCCGACGGCGGCGCCCCGCAGTTGCTGGTCCTCCCCAACCAGGACCCCGAGCACCCGCAGCGCGGCTACTGCGGGCGGGGCGCCACCGCCGCCTACACGTGGGACGGCCCCCAACGCCTCCGCACGCCGCTGAAGAACGTCGGCGAGCGCGGCGAAGGCCGCTTCGAGGCGGTCTCCTGGGAGACCGCCCTCGACGAGATCGGGGACCGCCTCGCGGCGCTCCTCGAGCGCGACGGGCCCGAAGCGCTCGCCGCCACCACCCACGACTTCAAGGGCGACCTGCAGTGGCTCATGACGCCGCTCGGCGCGCCCAACGTCGTCAAGCAGTCCAGCACCTGCAACACCGCCGGCGTCGTCGGGCGCAAATGGACGATGGGGAGCGCCTACGCCAAGCACTCCACCGTCGACCCCGACTACGACAACGTCCGCTACGTGCTGTTCCCCGGCCGCAGCCTCAACGCCCCGATCGGCGCGGTGCACCGCCTCGCGAAGGCCCGCGAGCACGGCGCGAAGGCGGTCTTCCTCAACCCCGCCATGCCCGACGTCGCCTTCGCCGACGGCGAATGGCTCGCCTGCTACCCCGGCACCGACGCCGCCTTCCTGCTCGGGGTCGCGAAGGTCCTGATCGACGAGGACCGCTACGACGACGCCTTCGTGCGTCGCTACACCGACCTGCCCTTCCTCATCCGCGAGGACGGCCTCCCGCTCACCGAAGCGGACGTCCGCCGGGACGGCGCCGACGACCGCTACGCGGTCCGCGCCGCCGACGGCCGCCTCGCCTTCGCGGACGAGGACGTCGAGGTCGAGCTCGCCTGGGAGGGCACCGTGCGCGGCGCCGACGGCGCCGACCTCCCGGTCCGCACCGCCTGGGCGCGCCTCCTCGAACACCTCGGCGACTACGACGTCTCCCGCGTCGGGCGCATCACCGGCCTCTCGGCCGACGACGTCCTCCGCGTCGCCCGCGGGCTCGCCATCAACCGCGGCGTCGTCGAGGACACCTGGTACAACACCCGCAACGGCAACGACACCGACGCCATCATGGCGCTGATGACCGTCAACGCCCTGCTGGGCAGCATCGACACCGTCGGCGGGCTCGGCTTCAAACCCAGCGCCAAGGTGCCCGGCGTGATGGCCACGCACGAAGGGCGCCTCGAGACGATCCGCGGCGACGGCTTCACCCTCCCCGACACCGACACCAGCGTCGACAAACGCCGTTACCCCGAAGCGAACGCCACCTTCGACGCCGTGATCGACGCGATCCTCGACGAGGACCCCTACCCGATCACCGGCCTCATCGCGCTCGGCGCGACGATGTTCCACCGCGATCCGAACACCGCCCGCCTCGAACGGGCGCTGCGCAAGCTGGACCTGATCGTGAACATCGACATCGTCCACCAGGAGTTCGACGACTGGGCGGACTACGTCCTCCCCGCCGAGATGTTCCTCGAGCGCGAGGACCTCGGCCAGGTCGGTTGGTCGATGGAGGGCGTCGTCGCCCTCCAGCACCGCGTCACCGCACCCCCCGAGGGCGTCGAGGCCCGCCCGCACCTGTGGATCATGCTCGAGCTGCTGCGCCGCATCGAGCCCGGCCTGGCGCGCGCGATGGGCTACGAGGACCGCTTCGCCGACGTCGACGTCTTCCGCCGCGACTTCCTCGCCCCCCTCCAGGACGCCCGCATCGAGGCGCTGGCCGAGACGTGGGACCTCGACCCCGCGCAACTCCGCGAGGAGCTCGACGCCCGCGGCTTCAAGACCGTCGTCCCGCAACGCTACGGCCGCATCCCCTACCAGGAGCCGTTCGACACCCCCAGCGGCCGCCTCGAGGTGTACGCCCTCGCGCCGGTCCTGAAGGGCTACCGCGCGCACGGCTTCGCCGAGTACTTCCCGCCCCCCGCCTACACCGCGCCGTCGGCCGACGACGAACTGTTCCTCGTCAACGGCAAGAGCCCCATCGGCTCGTCCGGCGTCGCCAGCGTCGCCTTCCCCACGCAGTACCTCGTGGACAACGCCCTCTGGATCCACCCCGACGACGCCGAACGCCTCGGCCTCGCCGACGGCGACGACGCCGAGGTCGAGGGGCTCGACACCGGCTGGGTCGCCACGACCGAGGTCCGCGTCACGCCCCGCGTCCGCCCGGGCGTCGGGTACGTCTACAGCTACGCCGGCGGGAACCGCGGGTCGTTCGAACGGCGCGACGACCGCTTCGCGAAGCGCGCGAAGGGCCTCAACCCCCACTGGTTCGCGACGTCCACCATCGACCCCGTCACCGGCTCGAACGCCAACAACGCCTCGATCCGGATTCGGCGCGCCTGAGCGCGGAGAGGAACGCCATGGCTCGTGTCAACGAAATGAAGGGAAGCGAACCCACCCGGCGCCTCGCGCACGTCTGGGACGAGAGCCTGTGCATCGCCTGCGGCGCCTGCGTGATGGCCTGCACCATGACGAACCAGCCCGAGATGATGCACCGCAAGGAGAAGGGTTGGGATTCGGTCGCCTCGAACATCCGCCGCATCGACGGCGTGAACGCCACCGGCAAACCGTCGGTCCTTCTCGTGCAGTGCCAACACTGCCAGGACGCCCCCTGCGTTGCCAACTGCCCGTTCGGGGCGGTCTACCGCGACGACGACGGCCTCGTCCGGCTCGACGCCGAGCAGTGCGCCGGCTGCAGCTACTGCGTCACCAGCTGTCCCTACAACGTCCGCTGGTTCCACCCCGACAGCAAACTGCCGATGAAGTGCATGGGGGAGGGCTGCCTGGACCTCGTCGCGCAGGGCGAGGACCCCGCCTGCGTGCAGGCCTGCCCGGCGATGGCGCGCGACTTCGGGGACCTCAACGACCCCGCCAGCAGCGTCTCCGTCACGCTCCGTTTGAAACGCAGCCGCCGCCTCCTCGAGGAGGCCGGCACCGACCCGACGTACTTCGTCGTGGAGGGAGGGCTCTGATGACCCCCGCCGACCTCACCTTCCAACTGGACGTCGCCCACTGGGGCTGGTCGATCGCCGCGTTCCTGTTCTTCGTCGGCATGGCCGGCATGGGCTCCGTCGCCTACGCCTTCGTGCGCCGCACCGCCGTCATCGCCACGATCTTCGTCTCCCTCGTCGTCGGGCTGCTGCTCGTCGTCAGCCACCTGGGGCGCTGGTGGAACCTCCCGCGGACGCTGTTCCTGATGGTCCGCGACCTCGAGCTGAACTTCGGGTCGTGGATGCTGATCGGCATCACCGTCCTCTCCATCCACCTGGTCCTCGCGCTGATCGCCCTCGTCGCGCACCTCCCGTTCCTCACGAAACGCCTGCCCTGGCTGGCGTGGACCGAGCGGGTCGACGCCTCGAGGGCGTTCCTCGGGGCGTTCGCCTTCGTTGGCTTCTTCGCCACCGTCTACAGCGGCTTCCTGATCACGCAAGCGGTCGGCATCCCGCTGTGGAACAACGCCCTCATTCCGGTGTTGTGGGTGATCAGCGGCTCGATCGCCGCCATCGCCATGCTCGAGCTGCTGTACGTCGTCGGCGCCGTCGACGCGAAGGTCTCGTCGTTCGGGGTGCGCCTCGGGATGGTCCTCGACGGCATGAAACTCCTCGCCGTGCTCGGGTTCCTCCACGTCGCGACGTCCTACGGCAGCGCCGGCGCGCGCTACGGCGCGACGCTGATGACGAGCGGCGACCTGGCCTGGATGACGTGGGTCGGCGTCGTCGGCGTCGGCATCCTCGTGCCCCTCGCCATCGGGGCGTACACCCTGCTGCGCGAGAAGAACAAGGCGCTGTTGACCGTCTCCGCCCTCTCCGCCCTGGTCGGCGTGTTCTTCCTGCGCGCGACCGTGCTGCTCGCCGGCACCTTCGAACCGTTGGTGCTGTGACCGTGGCCCCGCGGGCGCCCGCCCCCGGCGGCGCCCGCCGGCCTCCCCCCGTTCGCCCCCCTCCTTTCTCGGCCGGTCGGGCCCCACCCGACCGGCGACCTCCCCACCCGCCGGCCCCCCCGGGGCCGGCGGGCGTGTCTCGGTGGGGGTCAGTCGACCGGGAAGCGCCAGGCGTCGAACGTCGTGACGAACCGCCCGCGGACCGGCACGAAGGCGATGCGGGCTTCGAAGTCGCCGATCGCTTCGCGCGGCACCCAGCGCGCCCCGAGCGGCGCGAACGTCAGGTTCCAGCCGGTCACCGGACCGTCCTCGACCGGCGGCAGCGTCATCACCACGTCGCCCGTCGCGGTCGTCTCGAGCGCCGCGCCGTCGCACCCGAGCCCCAACTCCGCGAAGCCGCCGTCGGGCCCGTCGCCGCCGGTCCCGGGCGGGCGCGGCAGCCCCCGACGCTCCAGCGTCTCCGTCGTCCAGGTGCCGTCCTCGGCGCGTTCGGCGCGCTGCAACTGGTAGGCGATCTCCCGCTCGCCCTGCTCGATCGCGACGCCCAGCTCGTACGACCGGGCCTCCTCGAACGACGTCTCGAGCGACGTCAGCAACGTCTCGCACGTCGCCTCCGGCGGCTGCGCCGCCGCGACGCCCCCGAGGGCGGCGGCGAGGACGAACGCGAGGGGGGCGACGGACGAACGCAACGTGGAGCGCATCATGCCTCGAGGCTAGCGCCCCCGTCGGGCCGACACCGCGAGCCCCGCGACGCTGGCCACCCCCAGGGGCAGCGTCGCGAGCGGCAGCTCCACCGCGAACGTCGCCAGCAGGTTCGTCGGCGTCGCCAGCAACGCCGCCCGCACCAGCCCCGGGACGCCCCACCCCCCGAGCCACGTCAGGTCCGCCGCGCCGGCCAGGACGCCGGCCAGGAACGGGAACGTCGCGACGTGCGCGAGCGCCGCCCCCCACGCCGCGGCGCGGCCCCCGCGCCGCCAGGCGCGGTGGTGCCACTGCGCCGAGAGCGCCGCGGCGACGGCGTACGCCGCCGCATCCAGCGCCGGGGACGCCGTCAGACCGGTCAGCACCCCCTGGCTGCGGCCCACCACGTCGACGGCGGCGAAGCCGAGCAACCCGAGCGCGGGCGCCAGCAACAGCGCGCGGGTCCGGGAGGCGCTCATTCGACGAGCGCCTCGGCGCGGGCCTGCGCCTCCATCAGCGCTTCACCCGGGTCGCGCCCCCCGCGCAGGACCCGCTCCAGCATCTCGTCCACGATCCCCCGCATCGCGTCGAACGCCGCGATGCGGGGGCGCGGGACCGCCCGGTCGAGCTGCGCCAACGCCGCCCCCCGTCCCGGCTCCTCGGCGTAGAACGCCTCGAGGAGGGGGCGTGCCGCCCCGCGGACGGGGAGGTAGTACGACCCCTCCACCCACGTCGCGACCTGCTCGGGCTCCATCAACCACCGCCAGAACCGCCACGCCGCCGCGCGCGCCTCGGGCGCGGCGTTGCGCATCACGACGAGCTGCGCCCCGCCCAGCGGGACGCGCCCCCCGTCGGCCATCGGGACGGGCACCGCGGTCAGATCGAAGGCGACGGAGAAGCGGCGCACGTCGGGCCAATTGGCGATGCTCGCGAACGCCATCAACGAGCGCGTCCGCACGAACCCGAGGATCGCCGGCGTCGTTTCGTCCGCCCCGTAGAACGCCAACGACCCGCGCGCCTCCAGGTCGGCGAGCAACGTCAGCGCCTCGCGCGCCTCGGGCGTGTCCAGGGTCGGGCGGCCGGCGTCGTCGACCAGCGCCCCCCCGAGGCTCCGCACCATCATCTCGAACAACCAACTGTCGCCGACGAACACCACCCCCCGCGCGCGGCGGGTGGTGAGGGCGTCGGCGGCGTCGGCGAACGCCGGCCAGGTCGTCGGCGGCTCGACGCCGGCCCGCTCCAACGCCGACGCGTTCAGGTACAGCGCCGGCGTCGACGCGTTCCACGGCAGGCCGTAGCGGCGGCCGTCCAGCACCCCGTAGGCCCACAGGCCCGGCACGAAATCGTCGGTGAACGCCGCCGGCAACGACGCCGCCTCCGCCGTGAGGTCCTGCACCGCGCCCTCCGCGACGAGGCGGGGGAAGAAGGCGATCTCCGCCTGGAACAGGTCCGGTTCGTCCGGCCCGCCGAACGCCGCGAGCAGCTTCGTTTGCGCTTCGCGGTAGCTGCCGACGTACCGCGCGTCGACGCGGACGTCGTCCTGCGTTTCGTGGAACCGCTCGACGAGCGCGTCGACCGTCTCCTGGGCGGAGTCCATCGAGTGCCAGAAGGTGATCTCGGTCTGCGCACTCGCCGCGCCGGCCAGCGTCAGGGCGAGCGCGAGGGCGGCGGCACGGACCCGCCGGAGCGGAGGGGTGGGGGGACGGGGGAACGGCGTCGGCATGCGGACCTCCTCGAATCAGGAACGGAACCCGGCCTCGAACGTCGCCAGGATGCGCTTCTCGAACACGGCGTACACGATCACGATCGGGAGGCTCGCGACCAACGCCGCGGCCCCCAACACCCCCCAGTCGAACGGGCGGGTGCGCAGGAGGTCGGCGAGCACGACCTGCACCGTCCAGAGCGACTCCGGGGTCGTGACGCGAGGGTAGAGCACCAGGTTCCAGTGCGCCGCGAACGCCAGCACCCCCGCCGCCAGCAACTCCGGACGCAGGGTCGGCGCCACGATCCGCAGCAGGATGGTGCGCTCCCGCGCCCCGTCGAGGCGGGCCGCCTCGATCATCTCCCACGGCACCCGCCGCACCGCCTGCAGCAGCAGGAACGTCACGAGCGGGCTCGCCAGGAACGGCGCGATCAACGCCGCGAAGGTGTCCAGCAGCGACAACACCTGCAACAGCCGGTAGAGCGGCACCAGCAGCAACTCCGTCGGCAGCGCCAACAACAGCAGCACGACCGCCCGCAACGGCGCGCCGTTGCGCATCGCGTACGCCGCCGCCAGCCCGAACGCCAGCTGCACCGCGACCGTCAGGCCCGACGCGGCGAGGGAGATCCCGAGCGCCCGGAACAGGCCCGTCCCCGGCAACGCCGCGAGGTTCTCCAGGGTGAAGCCGAACGTCAGCAGGTCGGCCTGCAGCAGCGCGTCGGCGGGCAGGAACGCCGCGTACGCCAACCACGCCAGCGGCGCGGCGACGAACGCCGCGAACGCCGCGGTCGCGATCCGCAGCGCGGTCACGCCGCCCCCCGCCCGGCGGCGGGACGGCCACCGGTCCGCGCCGCCAACGCCCGCGCCTGCAGCGCCGCGACCAGCAACGTCACCGCCAGCACGAACAACGTCACCGCCGCGCCGTACCCCAGTTCGAAGCGTTCGAAGGCGACCTCGTACAGGTAGTACCCCAGGACCCGCGTCGTGCCGTACGGCCCCCCACCGGTCAGCAGGTACACCGCGGTGTACGCCTGCAGCGACAACACCGTCGCGACGACCGTCAGGAACGTCAGGGTCGGGCGCAACAGCGGGAGGGTGACGAAGCGGAACACCGCCCGCTCGCCCGCCCCGTCGAGGCGAGCCGCCTCCTGCACGTCGGCGGGAATGCCGCGCAGGGCGGCGGAGACGACCAGCACCCCGTACCCGGTCTGTTGCCACAGCGTGAAGGCGACGACGTACGCGAGCGCCGCCCACGGCTCCGTCGTCCACGGCAGCCGCAGCCCCGTGAGCTCCGCCACGACCCCGAAGTCGGGGGCGTACAGCAGGTACCAGGCGATCGCCGACCCCCCCACCGTCACGAGGCCCGGGGCGAACAACAGCGCCTTGACGAACCGCTCGGCGCGCGTCCCGCGGATCGCGACGGCGATCCCCAACGACAACGCCAGGAAGGTCGGGATCGTGATCCCCGCGAACGCCGCGGTCGTCCCCAGCGAACGCCAGAGGTCGGCGTCGCTCGCGAGGCGCAGCAGGTTCTGCGCGCCGACCGGCTCCGGGTCGCCGATCCCGCTCCACGACCAGGTGGCGTAGCGCAGCACCGCCAGCAGCGGCACCGCCCCGAACAGGGCGAAGGCGAGGGCGGCCGGGAGGGCCCACAGGCGGGCGCGGAGGCGCGTGGACACGACGGCGTAGGCTACCGCGGCGCGTGTCAGGTCGCCATCACGCCCTGACGCCGTCCTGACCCACCGCCGGACCGTGCGGGCGTACCCTGCCGCCATGGCGACCACGATCCTCGTGATGATCGACGGCCTCTCCGCCGACGACCTCCGCGACCACCCCCACGACCTGCCCACCCTGCACGCCGTCGCCGCCGACGGCCTGCGCGTCGACCGACTCGCCAGTCAGGTGCCCGCGACGTCGCTGCCCGGCCGGACCGGCATCGTGACCGGCGTCCCGCCGGCGGTGCACGGCGTGTACGGCAACGTCGTTCACGACGGCGAACGCTTCCGCTACGCCAACCCCGACGACGTGCGCGTCCCGACGCTGGCGCGACGCGCGCGCGACGCCGGCCTGGACGTCGCGGTCGCCGGCTACGGCATGGTCCGCCCCGAGGACGCCACGACGTTCGCGGGGCCGTGGTGGGCGAAGGAGATGCTGCAGCGCGCCCGCGACGCCGAACCCGTCCCCGCCGACGCCGGCTGGTTGCGGACGATGGAGGCGGCGGACGACCCCCGCCTCGCGCGCCTCGCGGCGGACGGCGTGCACGTCGAGACGCCCGACGCCTACGACGGCGACCGCATGCACTACCTCATGCACGGCCTCGAGGGCGACCGGCGCCTCCTGCGCCTGAGCGCCGCCCTGGCGACCGACCCCACCCCGCCCGACCTGATCCTCACCGAGATCCTCATCCCCGACTCGGTGCAGCACGTCGCCGGCCCCCGGACGCCCGCCAGCGTCTGGTCGTTGGCGTTCGCCGACGCCCTCGTCGCGACGCTGCTGCAGGACCTCGACCGGGCGGGGCGGCGCGACGCGGTGAACCTCATGCTGCTCAGCGACCACGGGCACGGCGGCGTCGAGCGCGCCCTCCACCCCGAGCGGTTGCTGCCCGACCACCCGGCCGCCCCCGAGGGGGGCGCGCTGTTCGTGGCGGTGCCCGAGGGGCCCGAGCGGGCGGACGTCGACGCCCGCCTCGCGGGGTACGGCATCGCGCCGCTCGAGCCCTCCCCGATCCCGGTGGAGGACCGCGCCCGCCTCGCGGCGTACGTCGCGCCGGCCGGCGCGGTGTTCGAGCGCGCGCCGGAGGGGGCGCCCGCGGACGCGACGTCGGGCCCGCCCGGCTACCGCTCCGCGCACGGCCTCCGGCCCGGCACGCCGAGCGACGACCGCTTCCTCGTCGCGGCCGGGCCCCACGTGCCGACCGGGCGCCTCGCCGCCGCGGACGCCGAGGACGTGGAGGCGACCCTAGCGGCGTGGTTGGGCCTCGCGCCGGCCGGCATCGGCCGGCCTCTCGGGGACGCCTGAGGGACGAGGGGTACGCTGCGCGCGTGACGCGAACGCCGACCCCCGACGACGTCGCCCGCTTCGACGCGGTGCTGTTCGACATGGACGGCACGCTGGTGGACAGCGAACCGATCTGGTTCGCGGTCATGCAGGAGGTCGCCGCGCGGTTCGGGGCGCCGCTCCCCGACGACGCCCACGCCCGCCTCCGAGGCGTCGATCGCGACGCCAGCATGGCGCTCCTGCGCGCGCACTACGGCCTCGAGGTCGACCCGCCCGCCTTCTGGGGCGCCGTCATGGAGCGCCTCGTGGACGCCGTCGCGGCGGTGCCGGCCATGCCGGGCGCCGCGGCGTGGGTCGAGGCGCTCGCGGCGGCGGGCCGGCCGCGGGCGGTGGTGTCGAACTCCCCGCGCGCGATGATCGAGGCGTCGTTGGCCCCGCACGCGTGGGGGGCGCACGTGACGGTGCGCCTCGGGGCGGACGAGGTGCCGCGCCCCAAACCGGCGCCCGACGGCTACCGCCTCGCCGCGACGCGGCTGGGGGTGGCGGCGGAGCGGTGCCTGGTGCTGGAGGACAGCGAAGCGGGCGTCCTCGCCGCCCGCGCCGCGGGGGCGGCGGCGTTGTTGATCACCCGCGGCGAGACGCCCTCCCGCGCGGCGCGCGAGGCGGCGACGTGGGAGGTCGCCTCGCTCGACGCCGTGCACCCGGCGTTCCCGCCGCCCACCTGAGCGACGCCGTATCGCGCGCCAGGACGCAGTGCGTCCGCGAACGGTGCCGTACGCTTTCGCACGGAGGGTTGCCGTGCTCGGACTGGTCTTCACGGAACTGCTGGCGGAACGGGAGCGAACCGCGTCGCTCGATGCGGTGGACCGCGTCCTGGCGAAGGCGGGCGTGCGCGGGGCGTACACGGCGTACGGCGTCTACCCCGACGCGGAGGCCCACGCGCTGATCCACGCGCTCGCTGCGGAGCGCGGCGAGGCGCCCGAGGCGGTGCAACGTTCGTGTGGGCGGCGGTTGTTCACGCGGTTCGCGGCGCACCACCCCGAGTGGGTCGACCCCCATGCCGACCCGATCGCGCTGCTCGAGCGACTCGAGGACCACGTGCATGCGTCGGTCCGCATGGTGTACGCCGACGCCGACCCGCCCCGCTTCGACGGCGTGCGTCTGGACGGCGGCGGGTTCCGCCTGACGTACCGCTCGCACCGCGGGATGGCCGCCCTCGCCGAGGGGTTGCTGCGCGGTGCCTTCGATCACTACGGGCTGGACGTCCGCCTCGAGACGCAGGGGCTCGCGCCGCACGACGGGACGCACGCGCGGTTCGACGTGTGGCCCGAGGGGGCCGCGTGAGCGACCCCGGCGACCGGCGGGACGACGCCGCCGATGCGGTCGACGTCGTCACCTGGCGGGCGCGCTTCGAGCGGGAACGCGAGGCGCGCGAGGAGGCGGAACGCCTCCTGCGCGACGTCTCCCGGGCGCGCCTCGAGGCGCAACGCGAGGCGGAACGCCAACGCGCCCTGCTCGACACGATGCTCGACAACGCCGACGCCTACTTCTACGTCAAGGACGAGGCGGGCCGTTTCGAGTACGTCAACGCCAAGGGCGCGCGGCTGTTCGGCCTGCCGCGCGACGCGATCGTGGGCCGGCACCAGAGCGAGATCCTGCCGCCCGAAATGAGCGAGGAGTTCGCGCGCAGCGACCGGGAGGTGTTCGAGACCCGCCGCTCGGTCGTGCTGCGCGAGCGCGGCGTCGACGAGCACGGCGAGCCGGTCACGTTCTGGACGACGAAGGCGCCGTTCACCGGGCCCGACGGAAGCTGTCGGCTGGTGGGCTTCTCGACCGACGTCACCGAACTCGACGACCTCCGCGCCGAACTCGAGCGGCTCGCGACGCTCGATCCGCTGACCGGGTTGCCGAACGCCCGGTCGTTCGACGCGTCGGCGGAGGCGGCGCTCGCCCGCGCCGAACGCGCCGGCGAGCCGCTCTCGGTGCTGCTGATGGACCTCGATCACTTCAAGACGGTCAACGACCGATTCGGGCACGCGGCCGGCGACGCGGTCCTCGCGCACGTCGCCGGCCTCCTGCGTGCGGGGGCGCGGACCGGGGACGTGCCCGCCCGGTTGGGGGGCGAGGAGTTCGTGGTGCTGTTGCCCGACATCGACCCCGCCGGCGCCCGACGCGTCGCGGAGCGCCTCCTCGCGACGCTGCGCGAGGCGCGGGTCGAGGTGGAGGGGAGCGAGGTCGCCGTGACCGCCAGCGTCGGGGTGGCCGCCTGGCGGCCGGGCGAAGCGAACCTGAGTCCGGCGCTGCGCCGCGCCGACCGCGCGATGTACCGCGCGAAGGACGCGGGCCGCGACGGCGTCGCGGGGGGCGAGGACGGGGCGTCCTGAGGGGTCGGGCGGCGCATCGAGGGCGGGCCCGAGGGCGGGCCCGAAGGGGGTGTGGACGATCTCACGTTCCACCCGACCCTTGGCACGAGCGGCACAAGATGTAGTACGCTCCCCTTCACGGCCAACCACCCATGGCCCTGGCCGCGCGTCCTTCCATCCGGAAGGGCCCGCCGCGATCGCCCCTCAGGGCGCTCCGGCCGACCGGGGGAAGCCGGTGCGAATCCGGCGCTGTCCCGCAACGGTGACGCGTACGCGCGAAGCCCGACCACCCGGCGCGCGACCCACCCCTCAGCCCTCGGTCGAAGGGCGGAAAGAGGTTCCATCGTGGATGCATCCCTCCGCGTGCCTTCGCCGCACGCGCCCCAGCCCACCCCGCCCGGCGGCGAGGTGCGTCACCGCACCCCCGCCCGCGAACCGTTCGCCTGGCTCAACGAGGACAGCCGCACCTTCCTGTCCAACGGCTACCTGCTGCCCGGCGTCACGCCCGAGGCCCGCATCCGCCAGCTGGCGGACCGCGCGGAGTCGTTGCTGCCCGGCATGGACGGCTTCGCGGACCGCTTCTTCGACTACATGAGCCGCGGCTGGTACTCGATGTCCAGCCCCATCTGGGCGAACTTCGGGCTGGCGCGCGGCCTGCCGATCTCCTGCTACGGCTCGTACGTGCCCGACAGCATGGACGGCATCCTGAACACCGCCGCGGAAGTCGGCATCATGAGCAAGTACGGCGGCGGCACCAGCGCCTACTTCGGGGACGTCCGGCATCGCGGCGCTGCGATCAAGGACAACGGCGAGTCCGAGGGCTCCGTCAACTTCATGCGGTTGTTCGACACGCTGATCGACGTCACCAAGCAGGGCGCGACCCGCCGCGGCTCCTTCGCGGCGTACCTCGACATCGATCACCCCGACGTCGCGGAGTACCTGGAGATCCGCAAGGAGGGCAACCCCATCCAGAACCTGTTCTTCGGGGTCGTCGTCTCCGACGCCTGGTTGCGTTCGATGGTCGACGGCGACGCGGAGAAGCGGGCGCTCTGGGCGAAGGTCCTGCAGACCCGCAGCGAGGTCGGCATGCCGTACGTGCTGTTCCAGGGCAACGCCTCCGCCGGCCGGCCCGACGTCTACCGCGACCAGGGGTACGAGGTGCGCTCCAGCAACCTCTGCAGCGAGATCATGCTGCCGGTCGGGGAGGACGAATCGTTCGTCTGCGACCTGGCCAGCATGAACCTGCGCTACTACGAGGAGTGGAAGGACACCGACGCCGTCCAGCTCCTGACCGCCTTCCTCGACGCCGTCATGAGCGAGTTCATCGAGTCGACCGCCGACATCCCGCACTTCCATCGCGCCCACCGGTTCGCGAAGCGCCACCGCGCGCTCGGCATCGGCGTGCTCGGCTGGCACTCCTACCTCCAGGAGCAACGCATTCCCTTCGGCAGCCTCATGGCCAGCCTGAAGAACAAGGAGATCTTCGAGCACATCCAGGCCGCCGCGCTCGAGGCCAGCGAAGACCTCGCCGACCGCTACGGCGAACCCGACGTCCTCGAGGGGTACGGCCGCCGCAACACCACCCTCACCGCCGTCGCCCCCACCACGAGCAGCAGCTTCATCCTCGGGCAGGCGTCGCCGTCGATCGAACCGATCCGCAGCAACTACTACGTCCGCGACCTCGCCAAGAGCGTCACGACGTTCCGCAACCCGGTGCTGCAGGAGGTCCTCGCCGAACGCGACCTCGACACCCCCGAAACCTGGCGCGACGTCCTCGAGCACGACGGCAGCGTCCAGCACCTCGACGCGCTCGGCGACGACGAGAAGGAGCTGTTCAAGACCTTCGCCGAAGTCAGCCAGCTCGACGTGATCGTGCAGGCCGGCCAACGCCAGGCGTTCATCGACCAGTCGCAGTCGCTCAACCTCATGATCCACCCCGACACCCCCGCCAAGGACCTCAACACCCTCCACCTCGAGGCGTGGGAGCGGGGCGTGAAGACCCTCTACTACCAGCACTCCATCAACGCCGCCCAGGCGTTCAGCCGCGAACTCCTCACCTGCACCGTCTGCGAGAGCTGATCCCCATGGCCCTGAGCACCCCCACCCCCACGACCGCCCCCGTCCCCCCGCGCCCGTCCGACGCCACGCACGCGCCCGACGCCGCGCACGCGCCCGACGCGCCGCGCCGCGACCGCGACCTGCTCGCCCCGCGCCTCCACATGCGCCCCGCGGAGTACCCCGAGCTGCTCGAGTACCGCGACGCCGTCCGGCACGCCTACTGGCTGCACACCGAGTTCAACCTCGCCGACGACGTGCACGACTTCCACACCCGCGTGAGTCCCGCCGAACGCGGCGCGATCACGAACGCGACGCTCGCCATCGCGCAGGTCGAGGTGGCCGTCAAGGCGTTCTGGGGGGACCTCATGAAGCGCCTCCCGAAGCCGGAGCTCGGCGCGGTGGGCTACACCTTCGCCGAATCCGAGGTGCGGCACCAGGACGCCTACGCGCACCTGCTGCACCTCCTCGGCCTCGACGCCGCCTTCGAGCGCATCCACGAGATCCCCGCCCTCGCGCAGCGCATCGAGGTGCTCAACGCCGTGAACGCCCGGATGCCCGACCCGGGCGCGGTCGAGGAGAACGGCCGCGACTTCGCCGCGTCGCTGCTGTTGTTCAGCAGCTTCGTCGAGCACACCAGCCTGTTCTCGCAGTTCCTCATCATGAAGTCGTTCCAGCGCCACAAGGGCCTCTTCAAGGGCGTCAGCAACGTCGTCGACGCGACCAGCCAGGAGGAGCAGCTGCACGGCCTGTTCGGCTACGAGCTCGTGCGCCAGCTGCAGCACGAACGCCCCGAATGGTTCGACGCCGACTTCGAAGCGGAGATCCGTCAGGGGGTCCGCGACGGCTACGAAGCGGAACGCGGCATCGTCGACTGGATCTTCGAGGCCGGCGAACTCGACTTCCTGCCCAAGGCCGACGTCCTCGCCTTCATCCAGCACCGCTTCGACACCGCCCTCGAGGCGGTCGGCTACGCCCCGGAGTTCGGGCCCGACCGCGCGGCGGTGGAGCGCACCCAGTGGTTCGAGGAGGAGATCCTCGCCGGCAAGCACGTCGACTTCTTCCACAAGCGCCCCACGGCGTACGCGAAGAAGGCGAAGAGCTTCAGCGGCGACGACCTGTTCTGACGCCCGGCGCCCTCACGGGCGCGCGAAGCGAAGGTCCCACGCCAGGCCCCACGCGAACCGCGCGTGGGGCCCTTCGCCGGCCCGGTCCTCCTGCGGACGCCAAGTGACGACCTCGACGCGGTCGCGCGTCCCCCCGGCCCCGCCGGGCACGACGCGGACCCGGCGGACCGCGTCCGCGTCGGGACCGGTGCGCGCCTGGAAGTTCGCGAGGACCTCCAGGACCTCCAGGCCGGCGTCGTTGCGCACCAGCCGTTGCGCTTCCCCGCTCACGTCGACCGGAGCGGCGTGGGCGTGCCCCCCGATCACCAGGAACACCGCGTCGAACGGCGCGACCAGGCGCCGGAACAGCGTGGCGCCGCCCACCCCCACGCGGGGGCTGTCGCCGTCGCGATCGACGACCTCGCCCACCCGCTCGGACGGCGGGAGGTAGGCGACGCCCGACGCGTCGTCCGCCGTCACGGCGCCGTCCCACAGGTAGGCGTGCGTCGTGATGACCGTCGGCACGCCGGCGTAGTGCCACAGGACGCGCTCGGCCCACGCGAGCGGCCCCTCGTCGTCCCGCGCGTCGCCCCCCTCGAAGGGGACGCTCAGGTGCAGCAGCGTTCGGCCTCCCGCGGCGAACCAACGGACCGACGCGCGCCCGTCGGGCGACGTCGCCAGCAGGCCGCTCGCGCCGGGCGGACCGTCGCCCCGCGCCGCCGACCCCGGCCCGAAGCGGGCGCGCCACGCGCGCGCGTCCCCGTCGAGGCGGTTGAGGGGCGTCACGTCGTGGTTCCCGAGCGTCCCCGCGTACGGCACGACGCCCTCCAGCCGCGCCAACGCGGCGTCGGCGCGCGCCCACTGCGCGGCGTCGCCCGCGTCGCGCACGACGTCCCCGACGTGCGTGACGAAGGCGACGTCGCCGGCGCGCGCCGCGTCGGCGATCCAGGCGGTCATCCCCTCGAAACGCCCGTCCCCCGGGCCGACGAGCGCCTGCGTGTCGGGAAGGATCACGATCTCGAACGGCTGCGGGCCCGTCGGACGCCCCCGGCAGCGCCTCGGGCGGCGGGAGGCCCACCCCGGGGGCGACGCCCGGATCGGCGTGGCAGGCGGGCGCGACCAGCAGCGTGAGGGCGGCGAGCAGGCGACGCAGCCGCGGCGGACCCGGTGGGCGCATGCCTCAGCATGACCGGCGGCCGGCGGGCGCGCCGGCCAGGCGTCACCGCCCGATCCCGCGCAGGCGGTAGCGTACGGACGCCGAGAGGAGGCCGCCGTGCCCGACGTCGTCCGATGGGGCGTCCTGAGCCCCGCCAAGATCGCCGTGAAGAAGGTCGTCCCCGCCATGCAGGCGGGCGTGCACGCCGAGGTGGTCGCCATCGCCTCGCGCGACGGGGCGCGCGCCCGCGCCGCCGCGGACGCCCTGCACCTCCCGCACGCCTTCGGCGGCTACGACGCCCTGCTCGCCAGCGACGCCGTCGACGCGGTGTACGTGCCGCTCCCGAACCACCTGCACGTCCCCTGGGCGGTCCGCGCGCTCGAGGCCGGCAAGCACGTCCTCGTCGAGAAACCGCTCGCGCGGAGCGCGGCGGAGGCCGCGCCCCTCCTCGACGCCGCCGCGGCCCACCCGCACCTCAAGATCATGGAGGCGTTCATGTACCGCTTCCATCCGCAGTGGCGCCGCGCGAGGGCGTGGATCGAGGCGGGCGAGGTGGGGCGCCTGCGCACCGTCCACTCGCACTTCAGCTACCACAACGTGAACCCCGACGACGTCCGCAACCGCCCCGAGACCGGCGGCGGGGGGCTGTTGGACATCGGCTGTTACGACGTGTCGCTGTCGCGCTTCCTGTTCGGCCGGGAGCCGCTGCGCGTCGCGGCGCAGGTGGACGTCGACCCGGACTTCGGCACCGACCGCCTGGCCTCCGCCCTCCTCGACTTCGGGGACGGCGCCACCGCGACGTTCTCGTGCGCGACGCGCCTCGCCCCCCACCAGCGGGTCGAGGCGTCGGGGGAGGCGGGCCGCGTCGAACTGGACGTCCCCTTCAACGCCCCACCCGCGGGCGCCGTCCGCGCCCGCCTCGAGCGCGGCGACGCCGTCGTCGAGCACGTCGATCGCGACGTCGACCAGTACACCCTCCAGGGCGACGCGCTAAGCCTCGCCATCCTCGAGGACCGGCCGGTGCCGACCCCCCTCGCCGACGGCCTCGCCAACATGCGCGTCCTCGACGCGATCCGCGACGCCGCCGCGACCGGCGCGTGGGCGGACGTCCCGCGCGGCTGACGCCGCCTCAGCGCAGCTGCGCCAGACGCAGGTCCACCTCCGCCAGGAGGCGCGCATGCCGCGCGGCGTCGCGCGACGCGACGACCTGCGCGTGCGACGCCTCCGCCTCATCGAGCGTCGCCTCCGCGATCGTGCCCGCCTCGAACCGCGCGCGGCTCGCCTCGAGCGAGGCGGCGGACGTCGCGACGGCGTCGCGGGCGTCGGCGAGACGGTTGGCCGACGCGACGAGGGCCGCATGCGCGCGCCGCACCGCATCGTCCACGGCGGTCTCGGTCCGTGCGAGGCGGGTCCGGGCGTCGGCGAGCGCCGCATCGGCGTCGGCCCGCTCGTTGGCGCTGGAGAGCGGCGTCGCCAGGCCGGCGCGCTCCGCTTCGCGGCGGGTCACGTCGCGCCGCGCGGCGCGCAGCGACGCCGACGCCGCCCGCGCCTCCTCCCGTGCGGCGTCGAGCGCCGGAACGGGGGGGAGGGCGTCACGAGCGATCGGGGCGAGCGCCCCGACGGGACGCCCGATCGCTTGGCGGAGGTCCGCTTCGGCCAACGCCCGGTCGGCGGTCGCATCCGCGCGGGTCCGCGCGCGGGCTGCGGCGTCGTCCTGGGCGCGCGCGACGTCGAGATCGGTCGCGGCGCCCGCCTCCAGACGGACGGTCTCGGCGGCGAGCACGGCGTCGGCGAGGCGTGCGCGCGCCTCGGCGTCGGCCAGCGCGGTGCGCGCCTCGAGGACGGCGACGTAGAGCGCGGTCGCCGCGCGGCGGGCCTCGGCCTCGGCGACGCGCACGTCGTCCGCCGCCGCCGCGGCGGCGGCGCGCGCCGCCTGGCGGGCGAGGGCGGTGGCGGTGGGGTCGGCCTCGGCGCGCTCCGCGTCGCGGGCGGCGTCCTCCCGCGCGTCGCGCGCGTCGAGGACCGCCTCGTCGCGGGGGACCGCGAGGCGAACCGCGGTCGCGAGATCGAGGGGGCCGGCGTCCTGCGCCGTCGCCACCGGCGCGACGAGCAGGGGAACGAGGAGGACGA
>JAVLCF010000010.1 GCA_031581195.1 Trueperaceae bacterium
ACGCTTGCACCCTCCGTATTACCGCGGCTGCTGGCACGGAGTTAGCCGGTGCTTTTCAAGGGGTACCGTCATCGTTCGTCCCCCTTTTAGAGGTTTACAACCCGAGAGCCTTCATCCCTCACGCGGTGTCGCTCCATCAGGCTTTCGCCCATTGTGGAAGATTCCTAACTGCTGCCTCCCGTAGGAGTGGGGCCCGTGTCTCAGTGCCCCTGTGGCCGATCACCCTCTCAGGCCGGCTACGCGTCGTCGCCTTGGTAGGCCATTACCCCACCAACGAGCTGATGCGCCGCGGGCCCATCCCCAAGCGAAAAACTTTACTCGAGCCACAAGAGGCTCGAGCACATCCGGTATTAGCAGCCGTTTCCAGCTGTTGTCCCGGACTTGGGGGTAGGTCACCCACGTGTTACTCACCCGTTCGCCACTCAGTCCCCAGGAACGTCACACCGAAGCGATCGGTTCGAGGGTCTTCGTTCGACTTGCATGTCTAAGGCACACCGCCAGCGTTCATCCTGAGCCAGGATCAAACTCTCCAAAACAGTGCCGGAATCAAGGGTCCGGCTGCCCGTTTTGCAGTGTGTAAAACAGAATCGACGGGTCGTTGCGAATCGGATTTTCAAGGAGCCCCGCGCCCTGAGGCGCGAAGTCCTAGTATGCCCATTCCCGCAGACCGTGTCAACCCTGCGTCATGGGAGGCGGTTCGAGCCGAAGCTCGCCTACGCTCCCGGCGATCGTCGCGCCCCGTCTCCAGCGGAGTCGGTGGCACGGATCGCGTCGAAATCGACGGGTCGTTGCGAATCGGACTGTCATGGAGCGCGGCCCGCGGGGCGAACCCCGTTCTGCGAGCGCAAAAGCAAGTGTACGCCCCACGCCGCCGCCGCGTCAAGTCACGGGGCGGCGGACCCTCCCCCGTCCCGGTCCCCGCGAGCGCTCCGCCCCGCCGTCCCGACCTGCGGACGCGCCACCGACGCGCCGCGCACGCCGTCCGCCTCCGCCGCGACCGCGCCGGCCCGCGTCGCCCGGAGCGCCTCGAGCCCCCCGGCCGGCAGCGCGGTCACCAGCAACGCCGCGACGCCGGTCACGCGGACGATCCCCGACACCACGACCCCGTCCGCAGCCGACGCACCGAAGCCCGCCGACAACGCCGCGAACGCCAACTCCTGGACGCCCAGGTTGCCCGGCGTCACCTGCACGTACGTCGCGACCTGCAGCAGCACGTAGAACGCGACCGCCTCCGCCACGCCGGCCGGCACGTCCAACGCCACGAAACTCACCCACACGAGCACCGACGCCTGGACGAACGCCGCCGCCGTCCACGCCGTCACGCGCAGGAGGTAACGCCCCTCGCGCACGCTCTCGAGCGTCACCGCCACCATCTCCGCAAGGCGCGCCCGCGCCCACGCCGTCGCGCGGAGGCGTTCGGGGAACAACGGCAGGATCGCGAGCGCCAGCAGCGGAGCCGCCGCCGTCGCGCCCGTCGCGGCCGACAGCGACGCCCACAACGGCCAACCCCCCACCTCGACGTCGCGCGCGAACGCCGCGACGAACGCCGCCCCGAACGCGAAGTTCAGGATCATCGCCAACCACGGCGCGTTCACGAACGCGACCAGGAAGTCCTGGATCGTCACGCCGAACCGCCGCCGAAGCTCCACCGCCCGGTAGACGTTCCCCGCCTGCGGCACGAACAGGTTCAAGAAACGCCCCAGCACGAACAGGCGCGTCCACGGCACCACCCCCACCGGCCGACGCGCGAACCGCACCAGCACGACGTGAAAGCGCATGCTCTGCACCCCCAGGTACACGACCTGCAACGCCAACAGCGCCAGCAACGGTCCGGGACGCAGGGCGGCGAGGCTGCGCAGGTCCTCCCCACTCGCCACGACGAGCGCCACCGACGCCACGACGGCGACGGCCAACAGGATCCACGGCGCGGTGCGGGTCAGCCGCTGCGGCATCGCCGGAGCGTAGCCGCGGGGCGCACCGGCGACCGTCGCCCGGCACGCCGTTGCGCCGCGCCGCCGCCCCGACGCGCCCGCCCCGCGACGCGCGGTACCCTCCCCGCATGAAGCGAGACGACCTGGTGCGCTGGCTCGACGCCACCCTCGACGTGCACGCCTACCCCGACCCCTCCCTCAACGGCCTGCAGGTGGAGGGGCGCGACGAGGTGACGAAGGTCGCCGTCGCCGTCGACGGCAGCCTCGCCGCCTTCGAGCAGGCCGCGGAGGTCGGCGCGGACCTCGTGATCGTCCACCACGGCCTCTTCTGGGGCGACCCCGAACCGATCACCGGCATGCTGGGCCGGCGGGTGCGCTTCCTGCTCGAGCACGACCTCAACCTCTACGCCGCCCACATCCCGCTCGACGCCCACCGCGAACTCGGCAACAACTGGGGTCTGGCCGCCCTACTGGGCCTCGCCGACCCCACCCCGTTCGCGCACTGGCAGGGCCACCCGATCGGCGTGAAGGGCACCTTCCCGAACCCCGTGACGCTACGCGACCTGGCGGACACCATCGAACGCGAGCTCGGCGAGAGCGTCCTGGTGCATGCCGGCGGGGAGCTCGAGGTCGGGTCGCTCGGCATCGTCTCGGGCGCCGCGGCCCGCGAGATCCACACCGCCGCCGACGAGGGCCTCGACGCCTTCCTGACCGGCGAGCCCAAGCACGACGTCTTCCACGTCCCCTTCGAACGGCACCTCAACGCCCTCTTCGCAGGGCACTACATGACCGAGACGGTCGGCGTGAAGCTCCTCGCCGAACGCATCGAGGAGGTCCACGGGCTCGACGCCGAATTCCTGCTGCTCCCGACCGGCCTGTGAACCGCCGCGCCGCGTTCGTGGTGCTCGAGGGACCCGAGGGCGCCGGCAAGTCGACGCAGGCCGCCCGCCTCGCCGCACGCCTCCGGGCGCGGGGGCACGACGTGCTCGAGACCCGCGAGCCGGGCGGCAGCCCCCCCGGCGAACGCATCCGCACCCTCCTCCTCGATCCCGACGTCGAGGTCGGCGCCGAAGCGGAGTTCCTGTTGTACGCCGCCGCCCGCGCCGAACACGTCCGGACCCGCGTCCGGCCCGCCCTCGAGGCCGGACGCACCGTCGTGTGCGACCGCTTCGCCGCCTCCAGCGTCGTCTACCAGGGCCACGCGCGCGGCCTGAACGTCGCCTGGATCCGCAGCGTCAACGCCATCGCGACCGGCGGCCTCACACCCGACGCCACGGTCTTGCTCGACCTCCCCGCCGACGTCGGGCTGGCGCGCGCCGCCCGACGCGGCGCCCCCGACCGCCTGGAGGCGGGGGGCGCCGCCTTCCACGCCCGCGTTCGCGACGGGTTCCTCACCGAAGCCGCGCGGGCGGGGGACTGGATCGTCGTCGACGCGGCCGCGTCCGAGGACGCCGTCGCGGACGCCGTCTGGGCCGGCCTCGCCGGCGTCCTGGACGAAGCCGCGGCGGACGCGCGGGCGCCCGGGTCGCCGTGAAGCGGGGCGGGACCCGGCGCGGCGTGCGCGCCGCCGCGACCCTGCTCGCGAGCGCCCTCCTGCTCGCCGGGTGCACCCCACCCCCCGCCGACGCCCTGCCGTACGAGGTGGTCGCTCGCTACCCGCACGACCCGGCGGCGTTCACGCAGGGCCTGCTGTGGCACGACGGGGCGCTGTTCGAGAGCACCGGGTTGTACGGCGCCTCGTCGCTCCGCCGCGTCCGCCTCGACGACGGCGCCCGCCAGGCCGTGCGCTACCTACCCGACGACGTGTTCGCCGAGGGCCTCGCCCGCGTCGGCGACGAGCTGATCCAACTCACGTGGAAGCGGGGAGAGGCGTACCGCTGGCCGCTGGACGGCTTCGAGGCCGCGCCCGGACCGCGCCGCGTGCACACCTACGCCGGGGAGGGGTGGGGCCTCTGCTTCGACGGCGAGCGGTTGGTGATGAGCGACGGCAGCGCCACGCTGACGTTCCGCGACCCGGACACCTTCGCGGTCGAGGGCCGCCGCGAGGTCCGCCTCGACGGCGAACCGCTGGCCCGCCTCAACGAACTCGCGTGCGTCGGGGACCGGGTGTGGGCGAACGTCTGGTACGACGACCGGCTGGTGCGCATCGACCCCGCGTCGGGCCGGGTCGACGGCTACCTCGACCTCCGCGGCCTCCTCGCGGACGAGGAACGCTCCACGCTCGCGGACGACGCGGTGCTCAACGGCGTCGCGTGGCGGCCGGAGGCCGGCACGTTCCTCGTGACCGGCAAACGCTGGCCGGCCCTCTTCGAGCTGCGCGTCGGGGAGTGACCGACCGGTCGGCGCCGGCCCGTCAGTCCTTCTTCGCGGCGGCGCCCGACGCGCCCGACGCGCCCGACGTCCCGGCGTCCGGGGCGGTTCCAGCCGAGCCGTCGCCCGAGGCGGTCCCGGACGTCCCGGCCCCACTCCCCGCGTCGGTCCCGCCGCCCGCGTCGCCCTTCGTGCCGGCGTCGCTCGCCGCGGCCTTGGGGGCGGCGCCCCCCGAGGTCTTCTTGGAGTCGTTGACGTAGAAGCCGGAGCCCTTGAAGGCGATGCCGACCGGCTGCACGATCCGCTTGACCGGATCGCCGCTCTCGGGGTGTTCGGTCCAGGCGTCCTCGCGGATGCTCTGCTCGACCTCGAACGTTTCGCCGGTGGCCAGGTTCTTGTAGACGTAGACGGGCATGGACCCCTCCCGGTTGGGTGATCTCGCGCCGCGACGGCGGCCGAGCGGAATCGTACCCTGCGCCGCGCACCCCCTTCGTCGCCGGACCGCGTCGGTCGCGTCCGGCATGCCGCGCCCGGAACGCCCGCCGCCGGAGGCCGCGGGTACCATGCCCGGCATGGCCGTCCTCGCCGCCCACGGGCTCGTCAAGCGCTACGGCCGCGCCCTCGCCGTCGATCACGTCGACCTGCACGCCGAGCGCGGCGAAATCGTCGGGTTCCTCGGCCCCAACGGGGCCGGCAAGACGACGACCTTGCGGATGCTCGCCGGCCTGATCCGACCCGACGACGGCACCGCGGAGATCCTCGGGGAACGCGTCCCGGGACCGACGTTGCGGCGGGTGGGGACGATGATCGAGGAACCCAGCTTCTACCCGTACCTGTCCGGCCGCGCCAACCTGCACTACGCCGCGACGCTGCACGGGGGCGTCCCCCCCGCCCGCATCGACGAGGTCCTCGCCTTCGTGGACATGACGGCGGCGGCGTCGAAACGCGTCCGGGCGTACTCCCAAGGGATGCGCCAGCGGCTCGGCCTGGCGCGCGCGCTGCTCCACCGCCCCGACGTGCTGCTGCTCGACGAACCCAGCAACGGCCTCGATCCGGTCGGCATCGCGGAGATCCGCGAGAACCTTCGCGCCGTCGCCCAAGGCGGCGTCACGATCGTCGTCAGCAGCCACATCCTGGCGGAGATCGAGAAGCTCGTCGACCGCGTCGTCGCCATCCAGGACGGCGCCGTCCGCTTCGACGGGCCGCTCGACGACCTGCTGCACCGCGTCCAGCGACGCACCGTGACCCTCCGCCTGTCCGCCACCGACCCGGGGGCGCTGCGGCGCGCCCTCGCCGACGACGCCGTCCGCGGGGACGCGCACCTCGGCGCCGCCACCGGGCCCGACGCCGCGGACGTCCCGCCGCCCGGCGGACCCGACGCCGCGGTCCGGGTCGACGTCGCCCAGGCCGACGTCCCCGACCTGCTGCGCCGCCTGCTCGGCGCGGGCGTCGAGGTGACCGAAGCGCGGACCGAGGGCGAGGACCTCGAGGGCGCCTACCTGCGCCTCCTCGACCGCACCGATCCGGGCGTCACCGGGGACCCCGACGGCGCCGCCGACGACCGCGAGGCCGCCGCATGAGGGCCGCGCTCGCCGCCACCGGGCGGGTCGTGCGGGCCGAGGCGTTCCGGCTGCTGCGCAAGCGCCGCGTCTACGTCCTGGCGGGGCTCTGGTGGGTGGGGCTCCCGGTCGCGGTCCTCGTGCTCGCGCGGGTGCTGCAGGTGACGCTCACCGGGTCGTTCGTCGAGGGCGAGGCGGTGCCGGTGAAGACCCTGCTCCAGGGGCTCGCCTCGCCGTTCGGGGTCGCCCGCGTCGGGCTGGTCGCCCCCGCCTACCTGAGCCCCAGCCCGTACGTGATCGCCGTCGCCCTGCTCGCCGCGGCGGGATTGGGGGAGCCGCGGACGCACCGCATGTGGAAATCCACCCTCGTCAGCGAACCCGACCGGCGGGCGGTCCTGGCGGGCACGTTCCTGACGATGCAGGCGTTCCTCGGGGTGCTGCTGGCCGGCGCGTTCGTCTTCGGAGCGGCGTTCGGGGCGCTCGGGACGACCTTCCTCCCGACCGCCGTGGAGGGCACGTGGGGCCGCCTGGCGTCGCTCTACCTGCTGCAGTGGGCGCACCTGGCGGCGTTGCTGGCGTTCGCGTCGCTGGCGATCTTCGTGCTGCGCAACGTCACGTTGGGGGTGGTGACGACCTTCTTCCTCCCCCCCCTCCTCGAGGGCCTCTACGCGGTCTGGCGGGCCACCGCCGGCTTCGAGCCCCTCAATCGCGTCAACGCACTGTTCCAGACGCTTCAATTGCAGGCGACGCTCGAGGCGCTCCCCCGCTGGTTCCTCAGCACCAACCTGTACCTCCCGGCCCGGACGAGCGCCGCGCCTCTCTTGGACGAGGTGATCGGGAACCTCCAGGCGCTCGGGGAGGAGGCGGGCGGCGGGCCGGGTGGCGCGCAGATCGCCAGCCTCCTCGGTGCGGACCTGACGCTGCCCCACGCCGGCCTGGTGATGGCGGTGTACTTCGCGGCGTTCGCGACCGCCCTGACGATCGCCTTCCTCCGGCGGGACGTCGCGTGAGCCGCGCCGCCGACCGGCTCCGCGCCGCGATGCGCGAACGCGTCCTGGTGCTCGACGGGGCCATGGGGACCATGATCCAAGCGCACGTCCTCGAGGAGGCCGACTTCCGAGGGGCGCGCTTCGCGGATCACGACCGCCCCTTGATGGGCGCCAACGACGTCCTGAGCGTCACGCAGCCCGACCTGATCCGCGAGATCCACCGCGGCTACCTGGCGGCCGGCGCCGACGTCGTGGAGACGAACACCTTTTCCAGCACGAGCGTCGGTCTCGCCGACTACGGTCTCGAGGGGCACGTCGCGGAGATCAACGAGGCGGCGGCCCGCCTCGCGCGCGAGGAGGTCGACCGGGTCGCGACCGACGCGAAGCCGCGCTTCGTGGCGGGCTCCGTCGGCCCGACGAACCGGACGGCGTCGATGAGTCCCGACGTCGAGAACCCCGGCTACCGGGCGATCACGTTCGACGACCTCGCCGTGGCGTACCGCGAGCAGGTGGAGGCGTTGCTGCGCGGCGGTGCGGACCTGATCCTGATCGAGACGGTGTTCGACACCCTGAACGCGAAGGCGGCGCTGTACGCCTGCGACGCGGTGTCCGACGCGTGGGGGGTCGAGGTGCCGGTCATGCTGAGCGGCACGATCACCGACGCGTCGGGCCGCACCCTCTCGGGCCAGACCCTCGAGGCGTTCTGGACGTCGGTGCAGCACGCCCCGCTGGTGTCGATCGGGCTGAACTGCGCGATGGGCCCGGAGGCGTTGCGGCCGTACGTCGAGGAGCTCTCGCGGTTGGCGTGGGTCCCGACCACCGTCCACCCGAACGCGGGCCTCCCGAACGCGTTCGGGGGCTACGACGAGACGCCGGCGGCGATGACGGAGGTGCTGGAGAGCTTCTTGGAGGCGGGGCTCGTGAACGTCATCGGCGGGTGTTGCGGCACGACGCCGGACCACGTCGCGGCGTTCGCCGACGTCGCGGCGCGGCATGCGCCGCGCGTCCCCCCGCCGCGCGACGCACGCCCCCGCTTCTCCGGCCTCGAACCGCTCGTGATCCGCGAGGAAACGAACTTCGTGAACGTCGGCGAGCGCACGAACGTCACCGGCTCCCGCCGGTTCCTGCGCCTGATCCGCGAGGGCCGGCACGACGAGGCGCTCGACGTCGCCCGCGACCAGGTCGAGGGCGGGGCGCAGATGATCGACGTGAACATGGACGAGGGGATGCTCGACGCCGAAGCGGAGATGGTGCAGTTCCTCGACCGGCTCGCCGCGGAGCCGGAGATCGCGCGCGTACCCGTCGTCGTCGACGCCAGCGACCCGGCGGTCCTTCGCGCGGGCCTGACGCGTCTGCAGGGCCGAAGCCTGGTGAACTCGTTGAGCCTGAAGGAGGGCGAAGCCGCCTTCCTGGACGCCGCCCGGGAGGTGCATCGACTGGGGGCGGGCATGATCGTGATGGCGTTCGACGAGGCGGGGCAGGCGGACACGTTCGAACGCCGCACGTCGATCGCCGCGCGCGCCTACGGCCTCCTGACCGAACGCCTGGGCATCCCCCCCGAAGCGATCGTCTTCGACGTCAACGTCTTCCCCGTCGCGACCGGCATCGAGGCGCACCGCCGCTACGCCGTCGACTTCTTCGAGGCGGTCCGCTGGATCAAGGCGAACCTGCCGGGGGCGCTGACGTCGGGCGGCATCAGCAACGTGAGTTTCTCGTTCCGCGGCAACCCCCGCGTGCGCGAAGCGATGCACGCCGCGTTCCTGTACCACGCGCGCCGGGCGGGGCTCGACATGGGCATCGTGAATCCGTCGATGCTGGAGGTGTACGAAGAGATCGAGCCGGACCTGCGCGAGCGGGTCGAGGACGTGCTGTTCGATCGCCGCGACGACGCGACCGAACGCTTGGTCGCACTCGCGGAGACCCTCGCCGGGCGGGCCGGGAAGGCGAAGGAGACGGACCTCGCCTGGCGCGACGCGCCCGTCGCCGAACGCCTCCGCCACGCGTTGGTGAAGGGCATCGACCGCTACGCCGCGGAGGACGCCGACGCCGCCCGCCGCGAGCTCGGGGCGCCCCTCGCGGTGATCGAGGGGCCCCTCATGGACGGCATGAACGTCGTGGGGGACCTGTTCGGCGAGGGGAAGATGTTCCTGCCGCAGGTCGTCAAGTCGGCGCGGGTCATGAAGAAGGCGGTCGCGGAACTCACGCCCTACCTGGAGGCGGAGCAGGACGGGGCGGCCCACACGGCGGGCACGATCGTGCTGGCGACGGTGAAGGGGGACGTGCACGACATCGGGAAGAACATCGTGGGGGTCGTGATGGCGTCGAACGGCTTCGCGGTGCACGACCTCGGCGTGATGGTGCCGACCGAGACGATCCTCGCCGAAGCGGAGCGGGTCGGGGCGGACGCCATCGGCCTGTCCGGCCTCATCACCCCGTCGCTGGACGAGATGGTGGCGGTCGCGAAGGAGATGCAGCGGCGCGGCCTGACGACGCCGCTGTTGATCGGTGGGGCGACGACGAGCGCGGTGCACACCGCCGTGAAGATCGCGCCGGTCTACGACGGCCTGGTGGTGCACGTCACCGACGCCTCCCGGAGCGTGCCGGTCGCGGCGCGCGCGGTGAGCGACGTCGAGCGTCCGGGGCTCGCGGCGGAGGTCGGCGAGCGGTTCGACACGTTGCGCTCTCGGCACCAGGCGCGCGGCGCCGGTCGGCGCCTGCTGCCGCTCGCCGACGCCCGCGCGAACGCCCTCCCCACCGACGGGAGCGCGGGGGCGCCCCGCCCGAACGCGCCCGGCCGAACGGTCCTGGAGCTCCCCCTGCACGAGCTGGTGGACCGCATCGATTGGGGGCCGTTCTTCCACGCGTGGGAGCTGCGCGGCCGCTGGCCGCAGATCCTGGACGATCCCGCGAAGGGGGAGCAGGCGCGGGCGCTGAAGCGCGACGCGGACGCGATGCTGGAGGATTGGCTGCGCCGGGAGGACGCCGGGACGCGGGCGGTGGTCGGCCTGTGGCCGGCGAACCGCGACGGGGACGACCTCGTCGTGTGGCGCGACGAGGCGCGCCGCGACGTGCGCGCGACGTTGCGCACGCTGCGTCAGCAGGCCCCCGCCCGCGAGGGCGCCCCCAACCTGGCGCTCGCGGACTTCCTGGCGCCCGCCCCCGCCGCCGATTGGCTCGGGGGGTTCGCGGTGACGACGGGTCCGTGGGTCGAGCGCCTGGCGGCGGCGTTCGAAGCGGAGCACGACGACTACGCGTCGATCCTCGCCAAGGCGCTCGGGGACCGGCTGGCGGAGGCGACGGCGGAACGGGTGCACGAGCGGGTCCGCACCGACCTGTGGGGGTACGCACCGGACGAGGCGCTCGGTAACGACGACCTGATCGCCGAGCGCTACCGCGGCATCCGGCCGGCGCCGGGCTACCCGGCGACGCCGGACGGGACGGAGAAGGGCCCGCTGTTCGACCTCCTGCAGGCGCAGGCGTTGGGGATGTCCCTGACCGAGTCGTTCGCGATGGCGCCCGCCGCCAGCGTCGCGGGCCTGTACGTCGCGCACCCCGACGCCCGCTACTTCGCGGTGGGTCGGTTGGGTCGCGACCAGGTCGTCGACTACGCCGCGCGGAAGGGGTGGTCGGTGGCGGAGGCGGAACGGTGGTTGGCGCCGTCGCTGGGCTACGACCCCGACGCGGAGACGGCGACCCCACCCGCCCGGGGCGCACCCCCGCCGACCGACGGGCGGCCGGCCGTCCAGGCGCGGGCGGCCGCCGACGCGGAGGACGGCGCATGACGCACGCGGGGGACGACGGCGGCCTCGCCTACCTACGCCGGATGTACCGACTGAAGACCACGCCGCGGGAAGGCTGGGTCCGGCTCGGGGTCGCCGACCCGGAGTCGGTGGCCGACCACACGTGGGGGACGGCGGCTCTGTGCATGGCGTTCGCCGACGCCGCCGGCGTCGACGCCGGCGAGGCGCTGGAGATCGCCGTCGCGCACGACCTGGCGGAGTCGGTGACGGGGGACGTCGCGACGCGCGACGTCGGGCTCGACGCCGCCGCCCGGGCGCGCCGCGACGCCGCGAAGGCGGAGGCGGAGGCCGCCGCCATGACGCACCTCGAGACGCGTCCGGGCGACCTCCCGAGCGTGGCGGCGCGGGCCCGCATCCGGGCGCGCTGGGAGGCGTACGAGGCGCGCGCGAGCGAGGCGGCGCGCTTCGTGCGCGACATGAATCTGGTGGACATGGCGCTGCAGGCGCGCCTCTACGCCGAGGCGGTGGAGGCCGGTGCGGACGACGCCGGTGGGGGCGGGCGTCGCGTGTCGGCCCCGTTCGACGAGTTCCTGGCGTCCGCGGAGGCGCGCGCGTCGACCGACGTGGGGCGCGCCCTACTGGCGCGCGTCCGCGAGGGGGCGTGACGGGCGTGCGGACCCCGCCGGTCGGGCGTCAGGTGGACGCGTCACCGGGCACCAGCACGAACTGAAGCAGGTAGGGCGCGACGTCGTCGTCGGAGGGCTCGTCGGAGGGGTCGCCGGAGGCCGCGTCGGACGCCGCGCCGGGCCCGGTCGTCTCGTGGCTGCGTCGGGCGTACGCGTGGAAGAGGTCGACGAGGGCGTGCCGTAGGGCGCGGGCGTCGTCCTCGCGGAGGTGGAGCGTGGTGACGAGGTCGACGGCCTCCGCCTCGCCGAGGGCGACGTCGCTGCCGACGACCCACGTTTCGCCGTCCTCGGTGCGGTAGAGGCGGTAGCCGTCCCACGGCCGGTCGCGGGCGGCTTCGTGCGCAGCGAGGGCGTCGGCGAGATGGTGGGCGGTCGCCTCGAAGTGTCGGCGGAGGAGCTCCTGGAGCGTCGCGAACGGGGTCGCGGCGTACGGCACGAGGTAGGCGTCGTGGCACGACCGGTAGATCTTGACGGCGCGCCCGGCCCGCGGCCGCCGCCGCACCACCCGCACGAGTCCGGCGTCGAGGAAGGTACGGATGCGGTAGAGCATCCGGTCGAGCGACACCCCGACCTCCGCCGCGGCCTCGCTCGCGCTCGCGTCGCGCGCAAGGAACGGTCGGAAGAAGCGGAGGGCGTCGTCGTCGGTGAGGAGGCGGGCCTGCCGGGGATCGTCGACGACGTGGAAGGCGTCCGCCGGCGGTCTACCGGAATCTAAGTCTTTCATTCCATGTAGGGTACCGCGCACGCTGCGGGCATGGTCCACCCGGAGCTCCCCCTGCACGTCGCGCGGAGGCGGCACGCCGAGGCGCTCGCCGCCGCGGAACGCCGGCGCCGCCTCCGCCGGTCGCGCACCCCCGCCGACGCCCTCACGGCCACGTACGCGACCGCGAACGCGTTGGTGTGGGGCGCGACCGTGACGCCGATGGCGACGGCGGTGCTGTTCGCCACCTCGCGCGGCTTCACGCTGGCCGACGTCGGAGCGTTCGGGGCGGCGTACGCCGCCACGGTCGCGCTGCTCGAGGTCCCCTCCGGCGCGTGGGCGGACGCCTGGGGCCGCATCCGGACCGTCGCGCTCGGGGGCGTCGTGACGATCGCTGCGCTGGCGGCGCTCCTCGCCGCGTTCGACCTCCCGATGCTGCTGACCTACGCGGTCCTCGCGGGGGCGGGCCGCGCACTCACGTCCGGTGCGCTCGAGGCGTGGTTCGTCGACGCGTTGGCGACCGCCGACCCGGGCGCCCCGCTGCAGCCGCGCCTGGCGACGGCGAACGCCGCGGAGCTCGCCGCCCTCGCGCTCGGGACGCTCGGAGGCAGCCTGCTGCCCGGCGCGTTCGCCGGCGTGGGGACGGGGGACGGGGCGTGGCTCACGCCGCTCGCCACGCCGCTGCTGGCCTCGATCGCCCTGCACGCCGTCGCGGCGACGTACCTGTGGGTGGGCGTCGCCCCGCTGGAGACCGCGGCCCCGCAGCGGGCCGCGGCCGACCGGGCAGGCGTACGCGACGTCCTTCGCGCCGTGGCGCGCGACGCGGCGCACGACCGGGAGCTGCGCGCGCTGCTGAGCGTCCAGGCGTTGCTGGGGGCGTCGGTCGCGATGCTCGAGGCGTTCTGGCAACCGGCCTTGGCGGCGTACCTCCCCGCCCCCGAGACCCGGACGGCGCCGTTCGGCATGGTGTTGGCGGGCGGGTTCGGTGCGGCGATCCTGGGGACGTACGCCGCGACGTGGCTCGCGCGCCGGACCGGCGGGGCGTACGCCCGCGTGGCCGCCGCCGGCCTGGCGCTGCAGGCCGGCGCCCTCGCCGCGCTCGCGGTCGCCGACACCGCGTGGGCGGTGGCGGCGGCGATCGTGGCGGTCTACCTGGCGATGGGCGGGACGGGGCCGCTGCTCGCGACGCTGCTGCACGCGCGCAGCGCGTCCGAGCGTCGGTCCGCGACGCTGTCGGCCGCGTCGCTGGCGACGTTCCTCGGGGCTCTGCTGGGCGCCTCGGTGGGCGGGCGCGTGGCCGAGGGGGTGGGTCTGGAGGTCGTGTGGTTCACGGCGGCCGGCCTGGTGGCGTTCGCCTCCGTCCGGTTGGCGGCGTCGCGGGGCGTGCGCCGGGCGGACGACGCGCGCGCCCCGGAGGCTCCGGGGCGCGCGGACGTTCGTGCGGTCGAGGCGGCGTTCAGGCCGGGGCGCGACGGCCCTTGAGGCCGCGGCGGACGCGGCCCCGGAGGCCGAACAGGGTGCGCAGGCCACGCCGTTGCGCGCGGCCGCTCTCGCGGAGCATCGCTTCGCGGGCCTCCGCCCACTCGTGCTGACGTTGCGCGAGGAGCTGCAGTTCGCCGTGGCGGCGGTGGAGAAGGATGGTGTCGTAGTCGCTCATGGTGGACCTCCTGCGGCGGACGCCGCGGGTGGAGTGAGGGTGCGAGGACCGGACCCCCTGTCCGGCCGAATACGGAATATACACCCGGATAGTCAGGGGAATGCAAGGGGCGCGACACCCGGGCCGAACCCGACCCCGACGTCCTCAGACGACGCCGTCCAGGTACGCGCGCACCGACGCGCGGATCGGCATGAAGTACACGCCGTCCCCCCGCCCCCGCGCGAACGCCAAGAGGTCGCGGGCCACCTCGCGACTGTGCGCCAACGTCGGCGCGAAGGCGCCCGGCAGGACCGCTCGATTGCGGGTCGTCCAGTACCGCGCCGACCGCTCGCTCGTGACGCTCGTCGCGCCCCAGAAGCGCGGCACCGTCAGGTCGTCGGTCCACTCCGCCCAGATCTCCGCCAGCCGCACGTCGAAGAACGGCTGCGTGAACACGCCGTCCGCGCCCGCCTCCACCTTCCGGTCCAGGTAGCGCCGTTCGGACACGAAGTCGGTCCGGTACGGATCCAGGGCGGCGTACACCCGCCACGCCGGGCGGGCCGCCTTCAGGCGCCGGATCAGGGTCACCGAATCGGTCGCGTACACCGGGCGCGAGAGGTCCGCCGGCGCGTCCCCCGCCACCACCAGCACCTCGTCGAGGCCGGCCGCGTCGAGGGCGTCCAGGAACGCCGGCGGGCGCGACGGGTCGACGTCGATCGCGCGGACGTGCGGCACCACCCGGTAGCCCTCCTCCGCGACGCGCGCCGCCGCCTCCCACGAGCGCACCTCGAAGCGCAGCACGTCGGGCAGGTTCACCGTATCCACCCGCGAGGGCCCCCCGAGCGCCGCCAACTCGTCGAGCTGCGCGTCGAGGGACGCCGCGTCGCGCGGCAACAACTCGACCGAGATCCGCACCGTCAGCGGCGCTCCGGCGGGACCGCGTCCACGTCCTGCGGCGCCCCGACCTCGACGACCCCACCCGCCTCGAGCGGCGCGCCGCCCCCGCCCTCCGCGACCTCCTCCGGCTCGACGAGCGGGGCGCGCGCCACCGTCCAGGCGAGCGCCCCCCCGATGGCGAGCAGGACGAGGGCGACCGGCACCGGATTCCCCCGGAGGAGGTCCGAGAGCCCCGCGGCGCGCAGGACCGCCAACGCCAGGAACACCCCTCCGACCGCCAGGAAGAACGCCGCGAAGCGCCGGTAGGCGCGCTTCGCGGCGGCGCTCATGCCGTGCCGAGGCCCGTCGTCCGCCACCGCGTCAGGCCCCGACGACGTACCGGGCGATCAGCACGTAGTGCGCCGAGGCCCCCATCAGGACGAAGACGTGCCACAACTCGTGGTAGCCGAACACCTTCGGGAACGGATCGGGACGCTTCGCGCCGTAGATGACGGCGCCCAGCGAGTACGCCAGGCCCCCCGCCACCAACCAGCCGATCGCCGGCCCCGGCAGCGCCGTCACCAGCGGCCGGAGCGCGACCAGCGACAACCACCCCATCCCCAGGTACAACCCGACCGACACCCAGCGCGGCGCACCGATCCACACGACCTTGAAGACGATGCCGAGCACCGCCAGACCCCACACGACCGAAAACAACGTCCAGCCCAACGCCGAATGCTGCTGCTGCAGCGTCACGAGTGCGATCGGGGTGTAGCTCCCGGCGATCAACCCGAAGATCGACGCGTGATCGAACACCCGCAACCCCCGCAACGCCGACGCCCCGACCTTCAGGGCGTGCAGCAGCGTGCTGGCGAGGAACAACACCACCAGGCTCGCGCCGTAGATCGCCGCGGCCACCGTCCGCATGGGGTCGCCCCCGGCCATCACCAGCAGCACGACCAGGCCGGCGACGGCCGCCAACGCCCCCACGCCGTGCGTCAGGGCGTTGATCGGTTCGCGCAGCCACCCGAAGCCGGGAAGCGGTTTGGCGGCGCCGTACTGCGGGTCGTGATCCATGCCGCGAGTGTAGCGGACCTACGCCGGCGCGACGTCGTCCGCGCCCTCCGGCCCCGTCGCGACGGGCGGGTCGGGCTGCGCCGTCCAGTCGCTCCACGACCCGGCGTACAGGCGCGGCATCGCGAACCCGGCCACCACCGCCGCGAGCACGTCGTGCGCACCCGTGACGCCCGACCCGCAGTAGGCGATCGCGTCCCCCCCCTCCGCCAGCGGCGCGAACCGGGCCGCCAGGTCGTCGGCCGGCCGGAAGCGCCCGTCGTCGCGCAGGTTCTCCGCGAAGGGGCGGTTGACGGCGCCGGGCACGTGCCCCGCGAGCGGATCGATCGGCTCGACGTCGCCGCGGTAGCGTTCCGGCGCCCGGGCGTCCACGATCCACGTCCCCGGATCGGCGATCGCCGCGCGGACCTCCGCGCGGCTCGCGACGAGCGCAGGGTTCACCGTCGCGGTCGACGGCGCCGCCGCGTGGGTCGGCACCTCCGCCGTCAACGGGTGCCCCGCCGCCCGCCAGGCGGGGATCCCCCCGTCCAGCACCCGGACGGAGCCCCGACCGATCCAGTGCAGCAACCACCAGACGCGGGCGGCGAAGGCGCCCCCCGCGTCGTCGTACGCGACGACCTCGTGCGCGTCGCCGATCCCCGCCGCCCCGAGCCGCGCCGCGAAGGCGTCGGGGTCGGGCAGCGGGTGGCGACCCCCGACCCGGTCGTCGCGCAGCGGGCCGGAGAGGTCGTCGTCCAGATGCAGGTAGATCGCGCCGGGCAGGTGCGCCCCTTCGTAGGCGCGCCGGCCCGCCTCGGGATCGGCGAGCGCGAAGCGGGCGTCGATGATCCGCAGCGTGGGGTCGTGGAGGCGTCCGGCGAGGGTGTCGACGTCGATCAGGGGCGGCATGCGTCAGTCTAGCGTCGCGGCGTCCGGCTCGGCCCGACGCCCGGCGTGCGGGAAGCGGCGCAACGTCGCGACGACGATCGACAGGGCCGCGACGAGGAACGCCGACCCCGCCAGGAACGGGGCGCCCGGCAGCTCCACGAGCGCCCCGTCGCCGGAGAAGGCGGCGAACAGGCCGCCGGACACGAGCGGCGCCAGCACGGCCGTGGCGCTGATCGCCGACGTGAGGGTGCCCTGCACCGTGCCCTGCTCCTCCGGGCGGACGCTGCCCGCCACGAGGCCTTGGATGGCGGGGCCCGCCACCCCCCCGAGCGCCGTGACGGCGATGACCGCCAACAACGTCCCCCCCGTCGGCGCGAGGGCGTAACCGACGTAGCCGAGCGCGGACACCGACAGACCCACGAGGATCGTGCGGCGCTCCCCGATGCGGGCCACCAGCGGGCGCACCAGGACCCCCTGCACGAGCGCCGCCATGACGCCGACCAACGCCAGCGCGAGGCCGTTCTCCTGCGGCCCCCACGCGTAGCGGTAATCGGTGTAGAGCACGAAGACGGTCTCGAGACCCCGTTGCGCGAGGCTGAAGAACACGAAGGCGCCGGCCAGGCCCGCCACGACCGGGTAGGCGCGCAACCCCGCCAGCGCCCGGAAGGGATCGATGCGGTTCCACGCGAACGCCCGCCGGCGCTCCGGGGGGAGCGACTCGGGCAGCACGAACGCCCCGTACAGCACCCCGATCGCCGCGACCCCCGCGGAGGCGTAGAACGGCACGCGGAGGCCGAAGCCCCCGAGCAGACCGCCGAGGGCGGGCCCGAGGATGAAGCCAAGCCCGAACGCGACCCCCACGAAGCCGAAGTTCCGGGCGCGCGTCTGCGGCGTCGAGACGTCGGCGATGTAGGCGTTCGCCGCGGTGATCGTCGCGCCCGTCACGCCAGCCAGCGTCCGCCCCACGAACGCCCAGAGGAGGGTCGGGGCGAGCGCCAACACCAGGTAGCTGGCGCTGAACAACGACAGCGCCAAGAGGATCACCGTGCGGCGCCCGAAGCGGTCGGACAACGCGCCGACGAGCGGCGCGAACAGGAACTGCATCAGGGCGTACACCGCGGCGAGGGCGGCGTACCAGGGCGCCGCGGCGCTGGCGTCCCCGCCGAGGAAGTCCGCGACGAGGCCGGGCAGGACGGGAATGACGATGCCGATGCCGAGGATGTCGAGGAACAACACCACCAGCACGAACGCCACGCCCGCCCTGCGTCCCTTGCGCGACTCCTCCATGCCCCTCCCCTCCCCGCGCCGAGCGCGACCCGGGGATGCTAGCACCGCGTCGGCCGGTGCGGTCGCCGCGCCGGCCGGCGCGTCCCAGGCGCGCGGGTAGCATGGCGGCGTGCCGACCCCCGACGTCGAGAGCCCCAAGAACCCGCGCATCAAGGCGCTCGTGCGGCTCCGCGAGCGGCGCGAGCGGGCGCGGACCGGACGGACGCTGGTCGAGGGCGCCCGCGAGGTCCGGCGCGCCGTCGAGGCCGGCCTGGCCATCGACGCCGTCTACGTCTCCGAGCCGCTGCTCGGGGAGGCGGGGCGGGCCGCGCTCGCCGACCTCGCGACGCCGACCCCCACGACCGTCGCGCCCGACGCGTTCGCGCGGCTCAGCCTCCGGCAGCACCCCGACGGCGTCGCCGCGGTCGTCGAGGTGCCCCGCCGCGCGCTGGCGGACGTCGCGCTCCCCCCGAACGCGTTGGTCGTCGTCGCGGTCGGCGCGGAGAAACCCGGCAACCTCGGTGCGCTGGTCCGCAGCGCCGACGCCGCCGGTGCCGACGCCGTCCTCGCCGTCGGCGGGGAGGGCACCGACCCGTGGAACCCGCACGTCGTGCGGGCCAGCATGGGCAGCGTCTTCGCCGTCCCGACGCTGCCGTGCGACGCGGGCGACGCCCACGCGTGGCTGGCGGCGCGGGGCCTGCGGCGCGTCGCGACGACCCCGCACGCGCGGGACGTCTACTGGGACGCCGACCTGCGCGGCCCGACCGCGCTCCTGCTCGGCGCGGAACACGCCGGCCTCCCCGCCGCCTGGCGGGCGGCCGCCGACGCCGAGGTGCGCGTCCCCATGACGGGCGCCGCCGACAGCCTCAACCTCTCCGTCACCGGCGCCCTGCTGCTCTTCGAAGCGGCCCGGCAACGCCGCACCCCCTGAAGGAGGTCCGATGCACGACGCCCTCACCCCCACCGGTTTCGTCGCCTTCCGTCCCGTCGAGGACCTCGCCGCCTCGCGCGACTTCTACGTCCGCGACCTGGGCCTCACCGTCGCTCGGGACCAGGGCGCCTGCCTCGTCCTGCGCGTCGCGGAACGCGCCTACCTGGGGTTGTGCCAACGCGGCTACGACGGGCACGACGGCGTCCCGCCGGGCGAGGACCGAGCGATCACGACCCTCCTCGTCGAGGACGTCGCCGCCGCCCACGACCGGCTTCGGCGGCTCGGGGTGGAGGTCGACGGGCCGCCCCGGCACCACCCGACGTTCGCCATCACGCACTTCTTCGCGCGCGACCCCGACGGACACCGCGTCGAGATCCAACGCTTCGACGAGCCGCTCCCCTGAATGGCGCGACGCGAACGCGGGCGCTCCCGCACCGCCCTCCCCACGAAGACCTGCGCGCACTGCGGCCGCCCCTTCGCGTGGCGGCGCAAGTGGGCGCGCGACTGGGAGGCGGTACGCTTCTGCTCGACGCGCTGCCGCAGCGACGCCGCCCGCGCGCGGCGCGGGGGGACGGACGGGTAGCATGAGGGCGTGAGTCCGGCGAGCGACCCCACCCCCGACGACGCGCCGCAGGACGCGCCCCCCGACGCACCGACCGATCCGGGCCTCGCGCACGACCACGTCGTCGCGAACCCGGTCGTGCGCGGCGTCCTCGTCGCCCTCGGGTGGACGGCGGTGGCGCTCGGCGCGATCGGCGTGGTGCTGCCCGGCTGGCCGACGACCGTCTGGCTGCTCGTCGCCGCCTACTTCTTCGCCCGCTCCAGCCCCCGGTTCCTGCGGTGGTTGTTGCGCCACCGGATCTTCGGTCCGCTGGTGCGCGACATCCGCGCGGGCTTGGGGCTGCCGGCGCGCGCGAAGGCGTTCGCGATCTCCATGATCGTGCTGTTCGCCGGGTCGAGCAGCGTCCTCGTCGGCCTCGCGCAACCGCTGATCGGGGTCGTGATCGCAGGGGTCGGCGCGATCGGGATCGGCTCCATCCTGCGGATGCCGACCCGTCCCGCCCGCGACTGAGCGGGCCGACGCCGCCTCAATCCAGCATCACGAACTCGAGGTCGGCGGGCCCGCCCCGCGTGACGTCCTCGAGGACCCACACCCCGATCGTCACGGGGCCGGTGCGCCGCAACATCAGGCCGGCGAACGCCTCCTCCGTCAACGTCGGGTAGCGCGGGAGTTGGAACTCGTCGAGGCCCGCGCGCCGCAACGCCGCGAGCGCCTCGGTCTTCAGGGACGCGAGCGTCGTACGGAGGTCCGCCTGGCTGGTCGGCAGCTCCCGCGTCCCGAGGTGCACCTCGCGCGTCACCAGCAGCGTCCCGGCCGTCATGACGCGTTCGTCCTCGAACGCCTCGACGACGACGGCGACCTCCAGCGGGGAGAACTGGTTGCGGGGGGACAACAGCCGCACCAGGTCCGCGCCGGGCGTGGCGGTGATGGCGTCGACGAGGATCGCGATCTGGTCGGCGCGGAGGACGACCTCCCCCGCCCCACGCCGGGCGGTGCTTTCGCTGGCGCGGTCGACGAACGCCTCCAACGCCGCGCGGGCGCCGGCGGCGTCCTCCGCCGCGATGGAGCCGCTGTAGATCAGTTCCCCCGCCTCGAACGTCACGTCGCCGGAGGCGGCGCGCTCCACTTCGCTCTGCACCTCGTTGAGCCGTCGCGACTGCGCTTCGAGGCGCTGCGTGAGGTCGTCCACCTGCGCCTGCAGCGCCTCGGCCCGCTCCCCCGCATCGACGATGCGCGCCTCGAGGCCGGCGTTGAGGTCCTCGAGGCGGTCGTTGCGGGCGGCGAGGTCGGCGTTGGCGTCGGTCAGCGAAGCGTTGGAGGTCGCCAGGTCGCGGTTCTCCCGCCGCAACGCTTCGCTCTCCTCCTCCAGCCGCGCGCCCTCCTGCTCGAGAACGGTGATGGCGTCCTGCAGCTGCACGACCTCCGCGCGGGCGACGGCGACCTCCGACTGCGCCGCATCGCGTTCGGCGAGGGCGGCGTCGCGGGCCGCCCGCACGTCGCCCAGGTCCGCTTCGGTGGCGGCGAGGTCCTCCTCGAGGCCAGCGAGGTCGTCGCGCAGCACGTCGCTCTGGGCGCGGATCGCGTCGCGTTCCGCGGCGGCGGCGTCGCGCGCGGCGAGCGCCGCGTCGCGCGCCGCTTCGGCGCTGGTGATGGTCGCGCGCGCCTCCTCGAGCTCCTGCCCGAGCGCCCCGAGTTCCTCCCGGAGGCGGTCGATCTCGCCCGCGAGGCTGCGTTCCTGGTCCTGCAGGCGACTGAGCTCCTGCGCGGTGCGTTGCGCGTTGAGCAGCGTCCGCGTGGCGTTCTGGAAGGCGAGGGCGAGGACGAGCAGCGTCGCGACCATGATGAGGATGCCGGCGAGCACGCCGATGACCTGCCCCGTGCGCTTCGGGCGCGCCCCGAGGATCGTGAGGCGGCGGCGGCCCGCCCACGTCCCGAGCCGGTCGCCGGCCCAGGCGATCACGCCGGCGAGGGACGCCAACAACAGGCCGAGCCCGAGGAGGTAGATCACGTGGGGCCTCCGGCGGTGCGGCGGCGGGCGGGGGCGGCGGAACGGGCCACGGCGCGCCTCAGAGCCGGAAGTCGCGCCCGAGGTAGGTGCTTCGGACGTCATCGTCGGCGGCGAACGCCTCCGGCGTGCCGTCGAAGCGGATGGTGCCGTCGAACATCAGCACCACGCGGTCGGCGATCGCGACGGTCTCGCGGACGCTGTGGTCGGTGAGGAACACCCCGAGGCCGCGCCGTTCGCGCAGGTCGCGGACGAGGTCCTGAATCTCGCGGATCGATTTCGGGTCGACGCCGGTGAACGGTTCGTCGAGCAGGATGAAGGCGGGATCGATCGTGAGGCTCCGGGCGATCTCGAGGCGGCGTCGTTCGCCCCCCGACAGGGTGTCGGCGCGCTGGTCGGCGAGACCGAGCAGCCCGAACTCGTCGAGGAGGGCGTCCGCCCGCGCAAAGCGCGCCTCGCGGTCCCGCTCGTGGAACTCGAGGATGGCGAGGAGGTTGTCGCGGACGCTCATGCGCCGGAAGGCGCTGGGTTCCTGCGCGAGGTAGCCGAGGCCCGCGCGCGCCCGTCGGTGCATCGGCCAGCGGGTGACGTCGCGACCCGCCAGCTCGATGCGGCCGGCGTCGGGACGCACGAAGCCGACCATCATGTAGAAGCTGGTGGTCTTCCCCGCGCCGTTGGGCCCGAGCAGCGCCACGATCTCGCCGGGGTCGAGCGCCAGGTCGACGCCCCCGACCACGGTCCGGCCGCCGTAGCGCTTGACGAGGCCGGACGCGCGGAGCGACGGGCCGGCCGCGCGCGCCGCCTCGTGCGCGTCGCGGGCGGGAGGCCCGTCGCCGTCGGGGGTCACGACCTCCATGGGCGGGAGGCTACCACGCCCCCCGCCCCCTCCGGGCGCGTCAGGCGCCGACCTGCAACAGGAACGGTTCCTCGACCGCTTCGGCGATCCACCGCAGGAACCGCGCGGCGCTCGCGCCGTCGATGAGGCGGTGGTCGTACGACACCGACAGCGGCATGATCTGGGTCGGGACGAAGCGGCCCTCCGCCTCGCTCCAGACGGGCGCCGTCCGACCGCGCGACACGCCGAGGATGGCGACCTCGGGGGGGGCGACGATCGGCGTGAAGCCGGTCCCGCCGATCCCGCCGAGGTTGCTGACGCTGAAGGTGCCGCCCTGCATGTCGTCGGGCTTCAATTTGCGGTCGCGAGCCTTCGCCGCGAGCTCCCCGAGTTCGCCGGCGAGCTCCAGGACGCTCTTGCGGTCGGCGTCCTTGATCACCGGCACCAGCAGGCCGGCGTCGGTGTCGACCGCCACGCCGACGTTGACGTAGGACTTGTAGACGATCTCCTGCGCCGCGGTGTCGATCGAGGCGTTGAAGTCCGGGAAGCGGCGGAGGGCGGCGGCGACGATCGCGACGAGCATCGCGGTCGGCGTGAGTTTGACGCCCTGCGCTTCGGCGACCGGCTTGAAGCGCGTGCGCAACGCCTCGAAGCGGGTGGCGTCCGCCTCGTCGAAGTGCGTGACCATGGGCACCGTCGTCCAGGCCTGCGTCATGGAGCGGACGGTGGCCTTGCGGACGCCGTTCATGGGGACGCGTTCGGTTTCGCCCCACGCGGAGAAGTCCGGCAGGGGAGCCGCAGCGGGCGCGGCGGCGGGTGCGGCGGCGCGGGGCGCGCCCCCTTCGGCGAAGGCGCGGACGTCCTCGGCGGAGATGCGGCCCAGGATGCCGGAGCCCTGCACCGCGTGCAGGTCGACGCCGAGCTCCCGCGCGAGGCGCCGGACGCTGGGGGCGGCGGGCAACGCCGACGCGGCGTCGCTCACCGGCGCGGCGCTGACGCTCGGCGCGGCGCTGGGCGCGGGCGCCTCCGCAGCGGGTGCCTCCGCGGCCGGTGCGGCCGCATCGGGGGGCGCGGCGTCCTCGGGCGGGGCCGGTTCGGCGGGTGTCGCGGGGGCGGCGGCGGCCGCGTCGGCGTCTTCGTCGACGGTCGCGACGACCGCGCCGATGGGGACCTCCTGGCCCTCCTCCACCGCGACGTGCGTGATGGTGCCGGCGGCTTCCGCGGGGACCTCGACGACCGCCTTGTCGGTCTCGAGCTCGAGGATCGGTTGGTCGACCTCGACGACGTCACCGACCGAGACGAGGACGGACACGACGGTGCCGGCGTCGATGCCTTCGCCGACTTCGGGGAGCTTGAGTTCCGTAGCCATGGTTCGTCTCCGTTCAGGCGACCGCGGGGTCGGGCGCGTCGGGGCGCAGGTCGAGATCGGTGCGGGCCTTCGCGAGGGTCGCGTCGTCGACGTGCCCCTGGTCGGCCAGGGCGCGCAGGGCGGCCCACGTGACGTGCGCGGCGTTCACCTCGAAGTGCGCGCGGAGCTCCTCGCGCGCTTCGCTCCGCCCGAACCCGTCGGTCCCGAGCGAGGTGATCGGCCGGTCCAGGTAGGGCGCCAGCATGTCGGGCAGGGCGCGGACGTAGTCCGACGCCGCCACGATCGGGCCGACGGCGCCGTCCAGTTGCGCGGCGAGGAACGAGGTCTCGACCTCGTCGCCGTCGCGCAGGCGGTTGCGCCGCTCGACGGCGGCGGCGTCGCGGTGCAACGCCTTGTAGCTGGTGACGCTCCAGACGTCGGCGGCGACGCCGTACCCCTCGAGGCGCTCCGCGGCGTCGAGGACCTCGCCCATGATGGCGCCGGACCCGAACAGCTGCACGCGCTTCTTGGGGTTCTTCTTCGGCGACGGCGCGTAGAGGTACATCCCCCGCGTGATGCCGTCCACGAGCGCGTCGCGGGTCAGGTGCTCCGGAGCGGCGGGCTGCGGGAGGTTCTCGTTGCCGATCGTCAGGTAGTAGAAGACGTCCTCCTGGCGTTCGTACATGCGCCGCAGGCCCTCGCGGATCAACGTCGAGAGCTCGTACGCGAACGCCGGGTCGTACGCCTCGAGGTTGGGGATCGGCAACGCCAGCAGGTGGCTGTGGCCGTCCATGTGTTGCAGGCCCTCCCCCGCCAGCGTCGTGCGTCCGGCGGTCGCTCCGAGCATGAACCCGCGGGTCCGCATGTCGCCCGCCGCCCAGGCGAGGTCGCCGATGCGTTGGAAGCCGAACATCGAGTAGTAGATGTAGAAGGGGACCATCGGCACGCCGTAGTTCGCGTAGCTGGTGCCGGCCGCGACGAAGCTGGACATGGCGCCCGCTTCGGTGATGCCCTCCTCGAGGATGGCGCCGTCCTTCGACTCCTTGTAGTAGAGCAGGTTCTCCTTGTCGACCGGCTCGTACAGCTGCCCTTGCGAGCTGTAGATCCCGATCTGGCGGAACAGCGCCTCCATCCCGAAGGTCCGCGCCTCGTCGGGGATGATCGGCACCACCCGGTCACCCCACGTCGCGTCCCGCAGCAGCTTGCGGAGCACCGTGACGAACACCATCGTCGTCGACACGGCACGGTCGCCGGTGCCCTCGTAGAACTCCTCGAAGCCGTCGGCGTCGGGGGCGGGCAACGGCTCGTGGTTGGGCGTGCGGGCCGGCAGGTACCCCCCGAGCGCCTCGCGGCGTTCGTGCAGGTAGCGCGCCTCGGGCGAGTCCGGCTCGGGGCGGTAGAACGGGAAGTCGCCGATCTCCTCGTCGCTGACGGGGATCTCGAACCGGTCGCGGAACGCCCGCATGTCCTCCTCGTCCAGCTTCTTCGTCTGGTGGGCGGGGTTCTTCGCCTCCGCCGTCTCGCCGAGCCCGTACCCCTTCACGGTCCGCGCAAGGATCACCGTCGGGCTGCCCTCGTGCGTGACCGCCGCACGGTAGGCGGCGTACACCTTCGTCGGGTCGTGCCCCCCGCGGTTCAGGCGATCGAGGTCCTCGTCGCTCCAGCCGTCGATGAGCGCCTTGAGTTCCGGGGTGTCGAAGAAGCGCTCGCGCAGCTCCGCCCCCCCGAACGCCGCGTAGCGTTGGCTTTCCCCGTCCACCATCCGCTCGAAGCGGGCGGCGAGGAGGCCCTCGTCGTCCTTCGCGAACAGGGCGTCCCAGTGCCGCCCCCAGGCGACCTTGACGACGTTCCAGCCCGACCCCCGGAAGATCGCTTCGAGCTCCTGGATGATCTTGCCGTTGCCGTAGACGGGCCCGTCGAGCCGCTGCAGGTTGGCGTTGATGACCCACACGAGGTTGTCGAGGCGCTCCCGCGAGGCGATCTTGATGGCGCCCAGCGTCTCGGGCTCGTCGGTCTCGCCGTCCCCGAGGAACGCCCACACCTTGCCGTCGCCCCGCTCCTTGAGGCCGCGCGCCTCGAGGTAGCGCGCGAAGCGCGCGTTGTAGATCGACAGGATCGGCGCGAGGCCCATCGAGACGGTCGCGAACTGCCAGTAGTCCGGCATGAGCCACGGGTGCGGGTAGCTGCTGAGGCCGGGGTGGTCGGGCTGCAGTTCACGCCGGAAGTTCCGCATGTGCTCCACCTCGAAGCGGCCCTCGAGGAAGCTGCGGGCGTAGATGCCGGGGCTGGCGTGCCCCTGGACGTACACGAGGTCGGCGTTCGTGCCGGCCTGCGGACCGCGGAAGAAGTGATGGAAGCCGACCTCGTACAGCGTCGCGGCGCTGGCGTACGTCGCCAAGTGCCCGCCGATGCCGTCGCTGTACTTGTTGGCGCGCACCACCATCGCCATCGCGTTCCAGCGGATGAGGGCGCGGATGCGCCGCTCGAGGTCGAAATCGCCGGGGTAGGGGGGCTCCCGGTCGGCGGGGATCGTGTTGACGTAGGGGGTTTCGGCGCTGAAGGGCACCTCGACGCCGTGCGCCTGCGCGTGCGTATCGAGGCGTTCGAGCACCTCCCGCACCCGCGCCTCGCCGCCCGAGCGCAGGACGTACTCCAGCGAATCGAGCCACTCGCGGGTCTCGACGCGTTCCAGCTCGGTCCGCACGTCGTTCGGTAGCGCGCTGCGTTCGGTCGCGGGCGCGTCGTCGCGCGAATCGGTCATGGCCTCTCCTCTCGCCGTCCGGCACGAGGCGCCGGCGCGGTGCGCCGGGCGCGGGGCCCGGCGCGGCGCGGGACCGCGCGAGCGCGGTCCCGGTCGTCACCGGCGCATGGTACCGCAGCGGTGCGCGTGTCGGCGGCGTCGGACCCTACGCGACCTCGCCCGGGGGGGCGTGCAGGCGCGCGAGGAGGCCCCGCACGACCGCCTCGGCGCGCGCCGCCGCGAGTTCGGTGAACGCCCGGAAGTCGGTCTCCGCGGCGTGGTCGGCGGTATCGCTGATGCTGCGCACCACGACCCACGGCACCCCCCAGCGGTGGCACACCTGCGCGACGGCGGCGCCCTCCATCTCCGCGCAGGTGGCGTCGAACGCCGCGCGGATCGCCGCGCCGGCCTCCGCCCCGGCGACGAAAGCGTCGCCCGACGCGACCCGACCGACGCGGACGGTGGCGGCCCCCGCCACCGCCTCGGTCGCCGCGGCGTACGCCGCGTCGCGGAGCGCCGGGTCGGCCGGCCAGGCGAGCGGTTCGCCCGGGACCTCGCCGGGGGCGTAGCCGAGGCCGGTCACGTCGACGTCGTGCTGCACCGCGTCGTGGGCGACGACGACGTCCCCGACCGCCAGGTCGGGGGCGAGGGCGCCCGCGACGCCGGTGAACACGACGCGGCGCGCGCCCGACGCCAGCAGCTGCTGGGCGAGGGCGGCGGCGTTGACCTTGCCGACCCCGCACGCGGCCAGGAACGTCGGGTGGCCGTCGAGGGTGCCCTCGTGCACCTCGAACGGCCCGTACGAAACGGTGCGGCGCTCGTGCAGGCGGGGCAGCAACGTGGCGATCTCGGCGTCCATCGCGCCGATGACCGCGGTCGGCCCCTCGCTCACGGGGTCTTGTCCCACACGAGCTGCCCGAGGTAGGCGCCGGCCAACGTGAGCGGGATCGCGAGCGCCACCATCCGCACCGCGATCTCGAGGTCGGGCGAGAACGTCTGCACGCCGAGCGTCATGAGCGCCATCAGGGCGCCCCCGAGCACCACGACGAAGCGCGCGCGGGGCGCGTCGCGCCGCAGCATCCAGAGGATCGCGAAGTAGCCGTAGAGCAGGTAGAAGCTCGCGGAGACGACGTCGGCGACGAGCCCGTCGTCGCTGGGCGGCGCGACCGCCTGCAGGGCGATGAAGAACAGCGTGGCGCTCATCAGGATGCCCGAGAAGCGTCCCGGCGCGCCGGCGCCGGACCGGCGGCGCGGCGCATCGGGCGTCTCGCCCTTCGCCTCCCCCCCCTTCGCCGCCTCGCCCTTCGCCGGACCGCCCGCCACGCGCCGCGCGACGCGGGCCTTGCGCGCCTCGCGCCGCTGCTGGCGGCGCGCCGCCTTCTCGGCCTTGACGCGTTCCTTTTCCTTCTCGGCCTTGCGTTCCTTCTTTTCCTCCGCGCGGCGGAGCTGTCGATTGACCATGCGCGCAGGGTAGCGTGCCGCACCGTGACGGACCCCGACCTCGCCGACCTCGCCGCCCGGTTCGGGACGCCGACGTACGTCCTCGACCTCGACGTCGTCCGCGCCCGCCTCGCCGAACTCCGCGCGGCGTTCCCCGACGCCGCGATCCGCTACGCCGCGAAGGCGAACGCCCTCCCGGCCCTCCTCCGCGCGCTGGCGGACGCCGGCGTCGGGGTGGAGGCACTCGGGGCGGGCGAACTGCGGGCCGCCGCCGCCGCGGGGGTGCCCGGGTCGGCGCTGCTGCTCGGAGGGCCGGGGCAGGACGCCGCGGCGCGCGCCGCGGCGCGCGACCTGGGCGTCGCCCTCGTGAGCCTCGACGGGCGCGCCCAAGCGGCGGCCTGGCGCGCCGAGCCGGCCCCGACCCCGCGGTTCCTGGTGCGCGTGCATCCCGGGCTCGACCCGGCGACGCATCCCCACCTCGCGACCGGTGCGATCGGTGCGAAGTTCGGCGTGGCGCCCGCCGTCGCCGACGCGTTGGCGCGCGACCTGGCCGCCGCCGGGCGGCTGGCGGGCTTCCACGTGCACGCGGGCTCGATGATCGACGACCCGTCCCTCTACGACGATCTCCTCGCGCGGCTGGACCCGTTGTTCGACGCCGTCCCCGAGGCGCGCGTCGCGAACCTCGGCGGTGGCTTCGCGGTGCCCGGCGCGGACCTCCCCGCGATCGCCGCCCGGGTCGGGCCGTGGGCGCGGGCCCGCGACCTGACGCTGCTGCTCGAGCCGGGACGCTACCTCGTCGCCGACGCCGGCACGCTCCTCACGCGCGTCGCGTGGCGCAAGGGACCCGCCGAGACGGGCGGCGTGACGCACTGGATCTGCGACGCCGGCATGACGCACTACGCGCGCCACGCCCTCTACGGCGCGGAGCCGCCGATCCGGGAGGTGGGGACCCCCCGCGGCGACGTGGCGACCGGCGACGTCGACGGGCCCGCCTGCGAGAACGCCGACCGGCTCGGGACCGACCGGACCCTCGCGGCGGAGGCCGGGGACCTGCTGGCGGTCGGGCGGGCGGGCGCCTACGGCGCGGCGATGGCGTCGACGTACACCGCCTCGCCGCGCCCCGCGGAGGCCGTGGTCGAGGGCGGGGTGGCGCGCCTCGCGCGTCGTCGCGAGACGCTGGACGACCTGACGGCCCGCGACGCCTGACGCCGACCGTCCGCCGCACCCGACTTCGCGTCCCGGCGCCCGGTCGGGCCCCGCGCGCAGCGCTACACTGGGGGCATGAATCCACGCAAGGTCGTCATCATCGGTTCGGGCTTCGGGGCCCTCGGCACGGCGGCGCGGCTGTTGGCCGACGGGCACGAGGTCACGCTCTACGAGGCGCGCGACAAACTCGGGGGGCGCGCGTACACGTACGAGCAGGACGGGTTCGTCTTCGACGGCGGACCGACCATCATCACCGCGCCCTGGATGTTCGACGAGATCTGGGCGAAGGCCGGCAAGGACCGCGAGGACTACGTGAAGTTCGTCAAGTGCGATCCGTTCTACCGGATCTTCGACGACGCGCAGAACCTCTTCGACTACAACGACGACGAGATGTTCATCCTGAACGAGATCGAGAAGCGCAACCCGAGCGACAAGCGCGGCTACCTGAACTTCATGAAGACCACGAAGGACATCTTCGAGAAGGGCTTCGTGGAGCTCGCCGACGAGCCGTTCCTGCACTTCACGGACATGCTTCGCGTCGCGCCGGACCTGATCCGCCTGCAGAGCTACAAGAGCGTCTACAAGTACGTCTCGCAGTACGTGCAGGACCCCTTCCTGCGGCAGGTGTTCAGCTTCCATCCGTTGCTGGTCGGCGGCAACCCGTTCGACACCCCCAGCATCTACGCGATGATCCACTACCTCGAGCGGGAGTGGGGCGTCTGGTACGCGATCGGGGGGACCGGCAAGCTCGTCGAGGCGTTCGAGCGCCTCATCAAGGAGCTGGGCGGCACGATCCACGTCGACCGGCCGGTCGCGGAGATCCTCGTCCGCGGCGAGAACCGCGACCGGCAGGCGTACGGCGTCCGGCTCGAGGACGGCGCCGTCGTCCACGCCGACGTCGTCGTCTCCAACGCCGACGTCGCGACGACCTACATGAACATGATCGCGCCGGAGCACCGCAAGAAGTACACCGACCGGAAGCTCGAGCGCATGGACTACGCCATGAGCCTCTTCGTGCTGTACTTCGGGACCGACAAGCAGTACCGGCACGACGGCCTGCTGAAGCACCACAACATCATTCTGGGGCCGCGCTACGAGGGCCTGCTGCGCGACATCTTCAAGAACCAGGGACGCCTCGCCGACGACTTCAGCCTCTACCTCCACATGCCGTCCTACACCGACCCGAGCATGGCGCCCGAGGGCCACGAATCGTTCTACGTCCTCTCGCCGGTCCCGAACCTCACGAGCGGCATCGATTGGCGAGCGCAGGCGAAGCCGTACCGCGACGCGATCATGAACTTCCTCGAGGCGAACTACCTCCCGGGCCTCCAGGAGCACCTGGTGACCGAGCACTACATCGACCCGCTGCACTTCCAGGGGGACCTGCGGAGCTTCCGGGGTTCGGCGTTCGCGTTCGAACCCAAGCTCACGCAGTCCGCCTGGTTCCGGCCGCACAACCGCAGCGAGGAGATGCCGAACCTGTACTTCGTCGGCGCCGGCACGCACCCCGGGGGCGGCCTGCCGGGCGTGCTGTCGAGCGCCAAGATCGCCGACAAACTCATCAACCAGGGCGAACCCAGGAAGCAGGCGCCGTCCGACGCGCCGTCCGACGCGCCGCTCCCCGAGCGCCCCCCCACCCGAGCGATGACGGAGGACGTGACGTGGCGGAGCTGACGCACCTGACCGGCAAGTACCTGAGCGACACCTGGCACGCCGCCGACGCGACGTACGACGTGGTCGGGCCCCTATCGGGCGACGCGGTCGCCCGCGCCGCGCACTGCGGGCCCGACGAGGCGAAGGAGGCGGCGGACGTCGCCTGGTCGGCGTTCGAAACCTGGCGCGAGACCACCGCGTTCGAACGCGCGGAGCTGCTCCGCTCGTGGCACGACGCGATCCTCGCGAACACCGAGCTCCTCGCGCGCACCATGACGCAGGAGATGGGCAAACCGATCAAGGAGGCGCGCGGTGAAGCGGCGTACGCCGCGAGCTTCGTGCGGTGGTACGAGGGGGAGGCGACCCGCGCGTACGGCGAGGTCTTCCCCACCGCCGCCGGCCACAAGCGCGGTCTCGCCCTCCGCAAGCCCGTCGGCCCGGTGTACGCCGTGACGCCGTGGAACTTCCCTGCGGGGATGCTGACGCGCAAGGCGGCGCCGGCCCTCGCGGCGGGCTGTACCTTCATCCTCAAGCCGGCGGAGCAGACGCCCCTGACCGCGATGCTGCTCGCGGAGTTGTGGCGGGAGGTCGGGGGCCCGCCCGGCACCCTGCAGGTCCTGCCGACCGACGACCCCGCCGCCGTCACGAAACCGTTGATGGAGGACCCCCGCATCCGCAAGGTGACGTTCACCGGCAGCACCGAGGTGGGGCGGATGCTGTACGCGCAGAGCGCGGAGACCGTGAAACGCATCAGTTTCGAGTTGGGCGGGCACGCGCCGTTCGTGATCTTCGACGACGCGGACCTCGACCAGGCGGTCCGCGAGACGATCGCCTGCAAGTTCCGCAACGCCGGCCAGACGTGCGTCTGCACGAACCGCATCTACGTCCACGAAGCGATCGCCGACGCCTTCACCGCGAAGTACGTCGAGGCGGCGAAGGGCTTGCGGGTGGGCGACCCGAACGACGAGGCGACCGACGTCGGGCCGCTCGTGGATGCCGCCGGCCTCGCGAAGGTCCAGGACCACGTGCGCGACGCCGTGTCGCAGGGCGCCGACGTCGCCCTGGGCGGGGAGACGCAGGGGGACCTGTACTTCCTGCCGACGGTCCTGACCGGCGTGACGCCGGACATGAAGATGATGCAGGAGGAGACCTTCGGGCCGGTCGCGCCGATCCTGACGTTCGCCACCGACGACGAGGCGATCGCGCTCGCGAACGCCACGCCGTACGGCCTCGCGGCGTACGTCTACACGAACGACCTGCGTCGCGCGTGGCGCATGGCGGAGTCGCTCGACTACGGCATCGTCGGCGTCAACGACGGCGTCCCGAGCGCGGCGCACGCCCCGTTCGGCGGCGTCAAGCAGAGCGGCATCGGGCGCGAGGGCGGCCCGTGGGGCCTGGAGGAGTACCTCGAGGTCACGTACGTCTCGATGGGGGTAGGGCACTGAGCGACGGCGGGTCCCCCGATGCGGCGGTGGCGGCGCTCCTCGCGCGTCTCGCCACCCGCAACGGCGACGCGGAGGCCGCCGCGACGCTGCTTGCGGTGGCCAGCCCCCGTCTCGCGGGCGGCGTCGGTGGCGAGGCGGGCCTCGCCCGCCTCTTCGCGACGCCGCTGTGGGCGCCGTGGCGGCGGGCTGCCCCCGTCCGGATCGCCCCCGGGGACGTCATCGAGGACGCGGCCCGCGTCGAGGTGACGCTCGCCGGCGACGCGGACGCGCGCGTGGACTACCTGGTGTCGCTGCGCCGGGACGCGACGCAGCCCGACGGTTGGCGGGTCACCGGCATCGCGCCGGCGGCCCGCCCCGACCTCTGACGCGTGCCCTACAGCGCTTCGATCAGGAAGGTCACGTCCTGCGTGGCCCCCTCGCCGGCGTCGAACGTCCCCGACACGCGGCGGGTGAGGTCGTACGCTTCGGCGGGCACGTCGACGCGGACGGTCGCTTCGAACCGGTACGTCACGACGTCCTCGTCCTCGAAGGCGCGCTCGCGGACGAGGCGCACCTGCCACAGTTCGGCGCTCCACCCCGCGGCGGTCTCGACGTCGCGGAGCGACACGAGGGCGCTGGCGTTCGCCGACTCGCTGCGGATGCCGCCCGGAATCCAGGTCCGCACCCGCCGCTCCGCCTGCTCCGGTTCGAGGCCGAGCGTCGCGAGGTCCAGCTCGAGCGCGACGAAGACCGTCGTGCCGGCCGGCACGCGGTAGGTCGCGTCCGGCGCGTAGTCCACGCGGGCGGCGTCGCCCTGCGCGAGCGGACCGCAGGCGGCCAGCAGGGACGTCGCCAACGCCGCGAGAAGCCACGGAACGAGCGTGCG
>JAVLCF010000011.1:0-22539 GCA_031581195.1 Trueperaceae bacterium
GCCGGGGACGGAGGCCCCTCGCTCGACCTCGCGGGGGTGGGGGCGGCCGCCGCGCTCGCGTTCGTCGCCTTCACCGGGTACGGCCGCGTCGCGACGCTGGGGGAGGAGGTCACCGATCCGCGGCGCACCATCCCGCGGGCGGTGGTCGCGACCTTGGCGGCGTCCGCCGCGCTGTACCTCGGGGTGGCCGGGGTGGCGGTCGCGACCGTCGGGGCGGACGCCTTCGCCGCGACGGCGGCGGGGGCCTCCGCGCCGCTGGTGGCGGTCGCGCGCGCGTGGGCGGCGGCGGGCGCCGCGCCGGGGGGCCTGCCGGGGCTCCTGGCGGTCGGGGCGGTCACGGCGATGGCGGGCGTGACGCTGAACCTGATCCTGGGGCTGTCGCGGGTCGCCTTCGCGATGGCGCGCGACGGCGAGGCGCCCGCCGTGCTGGCGCGCCTGGATCCGTCGGGGCGGACGCCGACCGCGGCGGTGCTGGTGGTCGCGGGGGGCGTGGCGCTGGGGGTGGCGACCGGCGACGTGCGGGTCACCTGGACGTTCTCCGCGGTGACGGTGTTGCTGTACTACGCGGTGACGAACCTGGCGGCGTTGCGGGTGCGCGAGGGGCGGTTCGTGCCGCGCGCGGTGTCGTGGGCCGGCCTGGTCGGGTGTCTGGCGTTGGCGGCGTTCGTCGCGCCGGCGGCGTGGGCGGTGGCGGGCGTCGTCGCGGCGGTGGCGCTCGGGGTGCGGGCGGCCGCCCGGCGTTGAGGCGTCCGCCTTGTGACCCCGCCGACGAGGTTGGTAGCATGGCCCCCACGACCACGTGAAACGCCGCACGAGCGGTTCGCGCGGCGTGGCGCGTCGTGAGGGCCCGTCCCGGGGACGGTCCCGCGTGCGGAAACGAGAGGTACCGGTTTGTACACCGCCCTGTTCATGCTGTTCCTGGCCGCCGGGTTCATCGGCGTCGCGGCGCTGGCGATCACGTTCGTCACCGGCCCCAAGAAGACGCCGCAGACCGCGACGCTCGAGGCGTACGAGGCGGGCATCCCCGCCGCCGGCGACGCGCGGGAGCGCTTCCCGATCCACTTCTACCTGGTCGCGATGCTGTTCATCATCTTCGACCTCGAAACGGCGTTCTTCTACCCCCTCGCGGTCCGCTTCCAGGAGGCGCCGCAGTACCTGTTCTGGAACGCCCTCGTCTTCGTCGCGATCCTCGGCGTGGGGTACGTCTACGTCCTGCGCCGCGGCGTGCTGGATTGGCGGTGACGCGGTGGCGGTGAGCGACCTCTTCGAGAAGGACTTCACCGAGCTCGAGCGCGACGGCATCCTGTTCTCGACCCTCGGTAAACTCGTCGCTTGGGGCCGCAGCAACAGCATCTACCCCGTCACGTTCGGCCTGGCCTGCTGCGCGCTCGAGATGATGCAGTCGACGAACGCCCGCAACGACATGGCGCGCATGGGCAGCGAGGTGTTCCGCGCCAGCCCGCGCCAGGCGGACGTGATGATCGTCGCGGGGCGCCTGTCGAAGAAGATGGCGCCGGTGATGCGCCGCGTCTACGAACAGATGCCCGAACCCAAGTGGGTGATCAGCATGGGTGCGTGCGCCAGTTCGGGCGGCATGTTCAACAACTACGCCATCGTCCAGAACGTCGATTCCGTCGTGCCCGTCGACGTGTTCGTGCCCGGCTGCCCGCCGCGCCCCGAAGCGCTCGTGTACGCCGTGCTGCAGCTGCAGAAGAAGGTGCGCGGCGAGACGTTCGACGAGGACGGCGTGGAACTCCCGATGGTGGAAGGGTGGACCCGCTCGTGAGCCGCGCCTCGATCCTCGACGACGTCGTCCTCCGCCTCGGCGAGCTGGGCGGCGAGCGCGCCGACCGCGGCGGCGACGTGCACGTCGCGCTCCCCGCCGAACGGATCCGCGAAGCGGTCCGGCGGGCCCGGGCCGGCGGGTTCGAACAGCTGTCCGACGTGCTCGCGGTCGACTGGTCGGAGTACCCCCGGCACGCCGGCCCGCGCTTCACGGTGATCTACCACCTGTTCGCCCCGACGACGATCGAGCGGCTGTTCCTGCGCGTCGCGGTGGAGGACGGCGAGGCGGTCCCCAGCATCACCCCGCAGTGGCGCGGCGCGGACGTCTTCGAGCGCGAGGTGTACGACCTGTTCGGCATCCCCTTCGACGGCCATCCCGACCTCCGCAAGCTGGTGACGCCCGAGGACCTCGACGGCCACCCGCTGCGCAAGGACTTCGACCTGGGCGAAAGCCCGACGTTGTTCAACGACGGGCGCTACCTCGACCCCGCCAGCTTCCGCGCCGGGATGCTCGGCCGCGACGCCGGCCGAACCGGCTGGGTCGGTGGGGCCCGCAAGGGCGTCGTCAGCGAACGGGGGCGCGACGCCGCCCCCGCCGACGCCCCGACCGACGCCGACGGGGGGACGCCATGAGTCCGCAGGCCCCCACCCGCGCCGAGGTGCTGCGCGAGGAGCGGCACGGCGACTTCGACACGAAGCTCATGCGCATCAACGTCGGGCCGGTCCACCCCGCCACGCACGGCGTGCTGCGCCTCGTCGTCGACCTCGACGGCGAGACCGTCATGGGGGCGACCCCGCGCATCGGGTACCTCCACACCGGCTTCGAGAAGACGATGGAGCACCGTACCTGGCAGCAGGTCGTGACCTACACGAACCGCATGGATTACGCCCACGCCCTCGGGCACGACCTCGCCTACGTCCTCGCCGCGGAGAAGCTCCTGGACGCCCGCGTCCCCGAACGCGCGCAACGCATCCGCGTGCTGCTCACGGAACTCAACCGCATCGCCAGCCACCTGCTGGGGCTCGGGACCGGCCTGCTCGACATGGGGGCGCTCACGCCGTTCTTCTACACGATGCGCGAACGCGAACGCATCCTCGACCTGCTCGAGATGGTCAGCGGCGTACGCATGAACTACGGCTACTTCCGCGTCGGGGGGCTGTCGCGCGACCTGCCCGACGGCTTCGAAGCGAAGGTGCAGGCGTTCATCGACGACTTCCCCGCCGCGCTCGAGCAGTACTTCGCGATGTTCCTCGAGAACGAGATTTGGCTCAACCGCACGCGCGGGGTCGGCGTCGTCTCCCGCGAAACCGCCCTCGAGGTCGGCCTCACCGGGCCGTCGGCGCGGGCGTCGGGCCTCGACGTCGACCTGCGCCGCGACGCGCCGTACTCCGGCTACGAGGACTACGCCTTCGAGGTCCCCGTCGCGGAGGAGGGGGACGCCTACCAGCGCTTCGTCGTCCGCGGCGAGGAGATGCAGCAGAGCCTGCGCATCGTCCAGCAGGCGCTCACGCGGCTCGAGCCCGGCCCGATCCGCGATCCCGACCGACGCATCAGCCTGCCCGAACGCCACGAACTCGAGACGAGCATGGAGGCGGTCATCTTCCACTTCAAGCTCGTGACCGAGGGGTTCCACCCGCCCATGGGCGAGGTGTACGTCGGGACCGAATCGGCGCGCGGCGAGCTGGGGTACTACCTCGTCAGCGACGGCGGCAGCATGCCGTACCGCGTGAAGGTCCGCACCCCCAGCCTCCCGAACATCCAAGCGATCGAGCCCGCCTCGATCGGCGGGACGTTCGCCGACATGGTCGTCAACATCGCCACGATGGACCCGGTGATGGGGGACGTGGACAAGTGAGGCCCGCATGATCGAACTCTCGACCGTCCGCCCGTTCTTCGAGGACAAACCCGACGTCCTTCAGGAGATCCTCGGGCGCTACCCCGACTACGGCCGCCGCAGCGCCCTCATGCCGCTGTTGTGGGAGGTGCAGCGCGCGGAACGCTACGTCAGCGAAGCGCGCATCGCGGAGATCGCCGACATCCTCGACCTCACCGCGACCGAGGTGCGCGGCGTCATGAGCTTCTACAGCACCTACCACGGGGACCCGGTCGGCCGGTACCACCTGCAGGTGTGCGCGACGCTGTCGTGCAAGCTCGCCGGCGCCGACGAACTGGCCGACCACCTCGAGGACACCCTCGGGCTGGTGCCGGGCGAGACCGACGCGGAAGGGCGCTTCAGCCTGCAGAAGGTCGAGTGCCTCGGCTCCTGCACCACCGCGCCGGTCCTGCAGATCAACGACGCGTACTACGAGCGGGTCGGCCGCGCCGACGTCGACGCGCTGATCAACGCGATGAAGCATGACGCGCTCCCCGAGCCCGCGCGGGTCCGCGCGGGCGACAACGAGGGGTACGGCGCCGGCGGTCCGCCCGCCGCCCCCACCGGCCCGACCGCCCCCACCGACCCCACCGGCCCCACCGACCCCACCCGCCCCGCCGACGCGGGGGAGGAGGACGCATGAGCGGCTCCGTCACGCCCACCCAGGACCGCGTCACCAGCCGCCGCGACCCGCGGTTCGAGGTGACGCTCTACGCCTACGTCGGGGTGGAGGGCGCCCACGCGCTCGACGCCTACCTCGAGCGCGGCGGCTACGACGCCGCCCGCACCGCGCTGGCGATGGAGCCCGGCGAGGTCGTCGACCGCGTCAAGGCCTCCGGCCTCCGCGGGCGCGGCGGGGCGGGCTTCCCCGCCGGCGTCAAGTGGTCGTTCATGCCGCCCCCCGACGGGCGCGACCGCTACGTCGTCTGCAACGCCGACGAGTCCGAACCGGGCTCCTGCAAGGACCGCTACCTCATGGAGGACGACCCGCACCAGCTCATCGAGGGGATGATGATCGCCGGGTGGGCCATCCAGGCCTCCACCGGCGTGATCTACGTTCGCGGGGAGTACCACCACGCCTACGAACGCCTCCGCGGCGCGATGGAGGAGGCCCGCGAGCGCGGGATCCTCGGGCGGGGGGTGCTGGGCACCGACTTCGATTTCGACCTGATCCTCCACCGCGGCGCCGGCGCCTACATCTGCGGCGAGGAGACGGCGCTCATGAACTCCTTCGAGGGGCTTCGCGCCAACCCCCGCCTCAAGCCGCCGTTCCCGGCGCAGGCCGGCGTCTACGGTCGCCCCACCACCATCAACAACGTCACCACCCTCGCCAGCGTCGTGCACGTCGTCGCCAAGGGCGCCGACTGGTTCGCCTCCATGGGCACCGACGACTCCAAGGGCATCCACCACGCCCAGGTGTCCGGCGCCGTGGCGCGCCCCGGCGTGTTCGAGGTGCCGCTCGGCATCACCTACCGCGAGATCATCCACGACCTCGCCGGCGGGCCGGTCGGGCCGGCGAAGGCGTTCATCCCCGGCGGCACCAGCTGTCCGCTGCTGCCGTTCGACGACGCCCACCTCGACCTCCCCATGGAGTACGCCGCGATGGCGGACGCCGGCACGATGATGGGGACCGGCGGCGTCATCGTCATCCCCCAGGACCAGTGCATCGTCGACGCGATGTACAACGTCGTCCGCTTCTACGCGCACGAGTCGTGCGGCAAGTGCACCCCCTGCCGCGAGGGCGTCGCGACGTGGCTGCCGAAGATGTACCAGAAGCTCCTCGCGGGGCTCGGCACGCCCGAGGACGTCGACCTCATCGAGGACATGGTGAAGAACCTGCGCGGGACCGCCTTCTGCCCCCTCGCCGACGCCGCGGCCTGGCCGGTGCAGAAGAGCCTCGAGCTGTTCCGCGAGGAGTACGAACACCTCGCGCACCACGGCACCCCGCTGTACCCGAAGAAGGACCGGTGGTCGGCGTGAAGATCCACGTCAACGACGTCGAACTCGACGTCGCGCCCGGCACCAGCGTCATCGACGCGGTGTTCGCCGCCGGGTACGACGTCCCCTACTTCTGCAGCCAGGAGTACATGTCGCCCATCGGCGCCTGCCGCATGTGCCTCGCGCAGGTCGGCGCGCCCCGCAAGGACCGCGCGACCGGCGAATGGATCCTCGACGAAGCGACCGGCGAAGCGAAGGTCTTCTGGTTCCCGAACCCCATGGCGACCTGCACCACGCAGGTGATGGAGGGCATGGTCGTCGACACCCTCTCGAAGGAGGTCAAGCGCGCGCAGAACGGGATGGTCGAGTTCACCCTCGTCAACCACCCGCTCGACTGCCCGACGTGCGACAAGGGCGGCGCCTGCGAACTGCAGGACCGCGCCTACGAGTACGGGACCGGCGAGAGCCGCTTCGTGTTCGACAAGCGCCACCAGGAGAAGCACCACGCGCTCAGCGAAGCGATCACCCTCGACCGCGAACGCTGCATCCACTGCAAACGCTGCGTGCGGTACTTCGAGGAGGTCCCCGGCGACGAGGTCCTCGACTTCATCGAGCGCGGCGGGCACACCTACATCGGGACGCTCGAGGACGGCCTCCCCAGCCCCTTCTCCGGCAACATCACCGACATCTGCCCCGTCGGGGCGCTGCTCGACGCCACCAGCCGCTTCCGGGGGCGCAACTGGGAGTACCACCACACCGACACCACCAGCCTCGACGATCCGTCCGGCGCGGCGCTCCGCATCGACGCGCGCACCGGCCGCATCGAACGCATCAAGGCCGGCCTGAACGACGACGTCAACAAGACCTGGATCGACGACGGCACCCGCTTCGGGCACGAGTACGCCGACCACCCCGACCGCATCACCCTCCCGATGGTGCGGCGCGACGGGCGCCTCGAACCGGTCGGCTGGAGCGAAGCGATGCGCGTGATGCAGGAGAAACTCGCCGGCGTCGACCCCAAGGCGATCGGCGTCGCCCTCCGCGCCGACGCCACCCTCGAGGAGGGCGTCGCCGCCCAGGCGCTGGCGGAGCACCTCGGCACCGGCCGCCTCGATCACGCCCCCCGCCCCGCCGCCTCGGTCCTGCCCGGCGGCGCCCCCGCCACGCTGCGCGACGTCGCGACCTCCGACGGCCTGCTGGTGCTCGGCGACCCGACGCACGAAGCGGCGATCGTCGACCTGCGCATCAAGGACGCCCTCAAGGGCGTGCCCCCCGCCGACCTGCTCCCGCACGGCGTCCCCATCGCCGACCTGCGCCTCACCGAACGCATGCCGCGCAGGACGGAGATCCTCACCGTCGTCGCGCCCTACCGCACCGACCTCATGAAGCACGCCGGCCGCGCCGTCACGATCCCCGCAGGCGGCGAAGCGGCGTGGCTGGACGCCCTCACCGCGCTGGCGCACGCCCGCGCCGAAGCGCGGACCGCCGGCGACGCCGGCAAAGCCGCGGACGCCGCCGCCGACGCGTGGGACGACGCGGTCGGCATGAGCGCCGCGGACGCCGCCGCCCTCCTCGACGCGCTCGCCGCCGCCGACGCCCCCGTCCTGATCTGGGGCGGCTTCGTGAGCGCCGACCCCGCCGCCGACGCCGCCGCCCGCGCCCTCGCCCAGGCGGTCGGCGCGAAGACCCTGATCCTCGGCCCGATGGCGAACGCCGCCGGCCTCGAGCGGATCGGCGTCGGACCCAGCCACGACCGCTACGCCTACGCGCCCGCCTCCCCCGACGTGCGCGCCTGGATCCTCAGCGAGCTCGATCCCGCCCTCGACCCCGCCGTCGCGAACCGCTTCGCGGAGCTCGACGCGTTGATCGTGCACGCGTCGTTCCCGAACGCCACGACGGCGCTCGCCGACGTGGTGCTGCCCGCCGTCACCGGCTACGAGAAGGAGGGCACCACCCTCAACGCCGAGGGGCGCCTCCTACCGGTCCGCGCCGCCCCGGTCGAGGCGGGCGCCGCGACCGACCTCACCGGCGTCGTCAAGGCGTACGGCGAAGCGGTCGGCGTGCGGCTCGAGGGACGCAGCGTCCGCAGCGCCCGCCGCGTCCTCGAGAAACGGCTGGACGTCGACCTCGCCGACCTGCCCTCCAGCGGTCGGCTCCTGCCGGGCGCCCCGGCCCCGACCCGCCGCGCCCGTCCGCTCGTCCGCACGCCGGAGGCGTCCGGGTCGGCGCTGGTCGTACCCAGCCTGGTGCGCATCGAGCACCTCGAGCGCAACCCGACCCTGCTGCGCGAGCACGGCGGTCCGGCGCTCCGCCTGCACCCCGCCGACGCGCACGCGCACGGCCTCACCCGCGGCGAGGTCGTCACCGTCCCCGTCGGCGGGATCCCCCGCCGCCTCGTCGTCGCCCCCGACGACGGCGTGCCGGAGGGCACCTGGCTGGTGCCGACGCTGCCCGACCAGCCGGTCGGCCTGCACGCCCTCGACCTGGGGGCGCTGCAGCGCGAGCGGGGCGAAACGGCGGAGGTGGCCTAGGTGGATCCCCTGGGGGTGATCTTCGGCAAGGCGCTCGTCATGAGCGTCCTGCTGCTCGGCGGGTTCGCCTACCTGACGTGGCTGCAACGCCGCCTCCTGGCGCGCTTCCAGCACCGCATCGGGCCCAACCGCACCGGGTGGGAGGGCCTCCTACAACCGATCGCCGACGCGATCAAGATGATCTTCAAGCAGGACGTCACCCCCACGCACGCCGACAAGGTCGTCTTCATCCTCGCGCCCGGCATCAGCGTCGTGTTCGCCCTCGTCGCCTTCGGCGCGATCCCCGCCGGCCCCGCCAACTCGCTGTTCGGGCTCGACCCCTGGATCGTCGACCTCGACATCGGCCTGCTGTACGTCCTCGCGACCACCTCGATCGGCGTCTACGGCATCTTCCTCGGCGGGTGGGCCGCGAACAGCAAGTACTCCCTTCTCGGCTCCCTGCGCAGCTCCGCGCAGATCATCAGCTACGAGTTGGGGCTCGGCCTGTCGGTGCTCAGCGTCATCATGATCGCCGGCACCCTCAACCTCCGCGAGATCGTCGAGATCAACGTCTGGTCGGTCAGTCCCCTGCTCTGGCCGGGGTTGATCGTGGCGTTGTTCGCCTTCTGGATCAGCGCCACCGCCGAGGTCTCCAACGTCCCCTTCGACCTGCCCGAAGCGGAGCAGGAGCTCGTCGCGGGCTACATCACCGAGTACTCCAGCCTCAAGTTCGCGCTGTTCTTCATGGCGGAGTACGTCGGCATGATCACCGCGTCGGCGTTCATCAGCACCCTGTTCCTCGGCGGGTGGAAGGGCCCCGGCTTCGTCGACGCCCTCATCCCCGGCATGAGCGAGTGGCCGTTCGTCTGGCTGTTCGCCAAGATCTTCGTGCTGCTCACGATCTTCATTTGGCTGCAGGCGTCCCTGATGCGCTTTCGCTACGACCAACTCATGCGCTTCGGGTGGGTGTGGCTGTTCGAGATCGCGCTCGGGGCGGCCCTCGTGACGGGAGCGGTGATCGCCTTTGTTCTCTGACGCCACCACCACGCAGCGACGCGGAATCACGCAGCGACGTACGACCACGACCGCGCGCCCCACGGCGCGCACGAGGGGGGACGCATGAGCGTACTCGGCATCGCCAAAGGGATGGGCGTCACCCTGTCCCACCTGTTCAAGAAGCCCGTCACGGTGCAGTACCCGGAGGAGAAGGTCGACGTCCAGGCCCGCTTCCGGGGCCGCCACCACCTGCTTCGCCACCCCGACACGGGCCTCGAGAAGTGCATCGGCTGCAGCCTCTGCGCCGCCGCCTGCCCCGCCTACGCGATCTACGTCGAGGCGGCGGAGAACGACCCCCATGACCCCACCAGCGCCGGGGAGCGCTACGCCTCGATCTACGAGATCAACATGCTGCGCTGCATCTTCTGCGGCTTCTGCGAGGAGGCCTGCCCGACCGGCGCGATCGTGCTGGGGCACGAGTTCGAACTCGCCGACTTCCGCTACGAGAACTTCGTCTACGGCAAGGACGACATGCTGGTCGGCGTCAAGGGCTCGAAGTGGCAACGCCGCGAAGCGGAGCGCGAGGGCCGCGACGTCGAGCTGGGGCTCGCCCCCACGAGCCGTCCCGAGCTCGAGGGCGTGGACTACTGATGCTCGCCTTCGCCGCGCTCGCCACCGTCATGCTCGTCGGGGCGATCGGCGTCGTGACGTTGCGCCAGCCGGTGCACGCCGCGCTGTCGCTCGTCGGTACCCTCCTCGCGCTCGCCGTCGCGTACGTGCAACTGAACGCCGGCTTCCTCGCCGCCATCCAGGTCATCGTGTACGCCGGCGCGATCATGGTGCTGTTCCTCTTCGTCATCATGCTCCTCGCCCTCGACGGCGACGCGCCCCCCGCGAACCTCGCCTGGTTGCGGCCCGCCGCGTGGGGTGCCGGCGGCCTCGCGGTCGTCGCCCTCCTCGCGGTGCTGCTCCGCGACCCGCTCGGGCCCGCCGCCCCCGCCGCCATCGCCGAGGTGTTCGCCGGAAGCGGCGTGGGGGGCGTCGCCGACCAACTCTTCGGGCGGTTCGTGCTGTCGTTCCACCTCGTCGGCGTGCTCCTGTTGACCGGCGTCGTCGCCGCCGTCGGGCTCGTGCAGCGCAAGGCCGGGCAGGCCGCCGAAGCCCGCGCCCGCGCGGGGCAGGCCGGCGCCGTCCCGCCCGACGCGCCGCCCCTCCCGGGCCGCGAACCGGTGGAGGCGTAACGTGTTCGAGCCCGTCCCCCCCAGCTACTGGGTCGCGCTGTCCGCGCTGCTGTTCGCCGCCGGCGCCGTCGGGGTCCTCACCCGCCGCAGCGCCATCCTGGTGTTCCTCAGCGTCGAGTTGATGCTGAACGCCGCCAACCTCTCGCTCGTCGCGTTCGCCAACCAGTGGGCCGACGCCGGCGCCGCCGTCGCGATGTCCGGCCAAACGGTCGTGTTCGTCGTCCTCGCCATCGCCGCCGCCGAGGTCGCGGTCGGCCTCGGCATCCTCGTCGCGATCTTCCGCGACCGCGCCAGCACCGACGTCGACGTCCTTTCGGAGGTGCGCGCGTGAGCGACCCCGCCACCTGGCTCGTCTTCGCGCCCGCCCTGGCGTTGGTCGGCGCCGTGATCAACGGCGTGTTCGGGCGCTACCTCCGTCCGCCCCTGCACGGCCTCCTCGCCAGCGCCGTCGCGCTGGGGGCGTTCGCGCTGTCGCTGATCGCGTTCACCGCGCTCCTCGGCCGCGAGGTCCGCAGCGTCGCGGTGCCGCTCGGCGACTACCTCCGCGCCGGCGAGCTGAGCGTCCCGCTCGGCGCGATGATCGACCCGTTGTCCGCCACGATGATGCTGATCATCACCGGCGTCGGGAGCCTCATTCACGTCTACAGCCTCGGGTACGTGCACGGCGACCCCGGCCAAAGCCGCTACTTCGCGCTGTTGAACCTGTTCCTCGCCGCCATGTCGGTGTTGGTGCTGGCCGACTCGTACGCCCTGATGTTCGTCGGGTGGGAGGGGGTCGGCGTCGCCTCGTTCCTGCTGATCGGCTTCTGGTACGGCACGACCGCCAACGCCGACGCCGGCCGCAAGGCGTTCATCGTCAACCGCGTCGGCGACGTCGGGCTGCTGCTCGCGATGTTCCTGATGATCGGCGCGTTCGGCACCCTCACCATCCAGGAGGTCAACGCCGCCGCCGTCGAGCGGGCGTTCGGCTCCGAGCTGCTGGGCCTGATCGGGATCCTGCTGTTGGTCGGCGCGGCGGGGAAGTCGGCGCAGCTCCCCCTGCACGTGTGGCTGCCCGACGCGATGGCCGGCCCGACGCCGGTCTCGGCCCTCATCCACGCCGCGACGATGGTCACCGCCGGCGTCTACCTCGTCGCGCGCAGCGCGCCGCTGTTCGCGATGACGCCGTTCGCGTCCGCCGTCGTCGCCTGGGTCGGGGCCGCCACCGCCCTCCTCGCCGCCCTCGTCGCCCTCGCGCAGACCGACGTCAAGAAGATCCTCGCCTGGTCCACCATCAGCCAGCTCGGCTACATGTTCGTCGCCGTCGGCGCGGGCGCCTACTGGGTCGGCATCTTCCACGTCGTCACGCACGCCTTCTTCAAGGCCCTGTTGTTCCTCGGCGCGGGATCGGTCATCCACGCCCTGCACGGGGAACAGGACCTCCGCAAGATGGGCGGCCTCCGCCGCCTCCTGCCGGTGACGCACGCCACCAGCCTCGTCGCGATGCTGGCGATCGCCGGCGTCCCCCCGCTCGCCGGGTTCTTCAGCAAGGACGCCATCCTCGTCTACACCCTCACCAGCGAACACCTCGCCGGGTACGGCACCGGGGCGCTGTACGGCGTGCTGCTCCTCACGGCGGTCCTGACCGCCTTCTACATGTTCCGCTGGTACCACGGGATCTTCGGCGGCGCGTCGCGCATGGACGCCAAGGTCGAGGCCGGCGTGCACGAATCCCCCGCCGTCATGACGGTCCCCCTGACGCTGTTGGCCGGCTTCTCGGCCGTCGCCGGCTTCGTCGGCCTCCCGGCGTTCGCCTTCCCGAACCTCGTCAAGGGCTGGCTGCAGGACGCCACCCTCCGCGGCCTCGTCGAGGTGCCCTTCGCGCATCCCTCCGCGGCGGTCGAGTGGGCGTGGATCGGCATCTCCGTCGCCGCCGCCCTCGGCGGCCTGGCGTTCGGGTGGTGGACCTACGCCCGCCGCGGCGGTGCGCCCGTGCGCCGCCTCGCGGAGGGCCCCCTCGCCCCCTTCGCGCGGAGCGGGATGGGCGTCGACGGCGCCTACGGCGCGGTCGTCGTCGGCGCCTCGGAGGGCACCGCGGACGGCGTCGCGACCCTCGATCGCGACGTCGTCGACCGCGGCCTCCTCGGCCTCGGCAGCGCCCTGACCGCGTTCGGGCGCCTCGCGGCCGGCCTGCAGACCGGCTTCGTGCGCACGTACGCCTTCGCGATGTTCGCCGGGGCGGTGGTCCTCGCCCTCGTGCTGGCCTGGACGGGGGTGCGCGGATGACGCTCGCCATGCTGGTCCTCCCGCTCCTCGGGGCGGCCGCCGCCGCCTTCGCCCCCGGCCGCCTCGCGGTCGCCGGCGCCCTCGCCTCCGCCCTCGCGACGTTCGGCGTCGCGGCGTTCCTGAGCGGGGCCGGCGCCGTGAGCGTCGCCTGGCTGCCCGCCCTCGGCATCGACGTCACCCTCGATCCGTTCGGGGTGCGCGGCGTGCTGGCGACGACGGCGGCCCTCACGATGATCCCCGTCGTCCTCACCGCCGGCCGGCAGGCGCCGGCGCAGCGCCGCACCTACCTCACGGCGTTGCTGCTGATGCACGCGACCCTCAACGGGGTGTTCCTCGCCACCGACCTCGTGCTGATGTACGTCTTCTGGGAGGCGACGTTGCTCCCCAGCCTGTTCCTGCTCGGGACGTTCGGGGGTCCGGGGCGCCGCGGCGCGGTGACGAAGTACCTGGTGTACGCGATCACCGGGTCGTTCCTGATGCTCGCCTCGATCCTCGCCCTCGTGCCCGCCTCCGGTGCGGCCAGCTACGCCTTTGCCGACCTGTTGCCCGCCGCCCGCGCCCTCGACCCGGTCGTGCAGACCTGGTTGTTCGCCGGGTTCGCCGCGGCGTTCGCGGTGAAGCTGCCGCTGTTCCCGCTGCACGCCTGGCTGATCGACTTCCACCGGCAGAACCCCCCGTCCGGCGTCGCGGACGTCGCCGGCACCCTGTACAAGGTCGGCGGCTTCGGGTTCTTCGCGTGGGCGATCCCGCTGTTGCCCGACGGCGCGGCGGCGTTCCAACCGTTTCTCCTCGCGCTCGCCGCCGCGACCGCCCTGTGGGGCGGCCTCGCCGCCACCCGGCAGGAGGACCTCAAGTCCATGCTGGCGTACATGTCGCTGTCGCACATGGGCGTCGTCGCGCTCGGCGTGTTCTCGCTCACGCCGGTCGGGTTGACCGGCGCGATGTTCCTCCTCGCCGCGCAGATGCTGTCCACCGGCGCGCTGTTCCTGCTGGCCGGGATGCTGCACGCCCGCACCGGCCAGTACGGCTTCGCGCACTACGGCGGCCTCGCCAAGAGCGCCCCCGCCCTCGCCGCCGTCACGCTGTTCGCGCTGTTCGCCGCGATCGGCGTGCCGGGCCTGTCGAACTTCCCCGGCGAGTTCCTGGCGTTGGCCGGCGGCTTCGCCGCCTCGCCGTGGCTGGGCGGCGTCGCGGCCCTCGGGAGCGTCGTCGCGGCCGGCGTGTACGGCGTGAACACCTACCAACGCCTCTTCCAGGGCCCGCCCGGGGAACGCCGCGCGGACCTCGGTCCCGCCGAGATCCTCGTGGTCGCCCCCCTGATCGCGGGCATCCTCTGGCTCGGCCTGGCGCCCGCCCCGCAGCTGGAGCGCATCGACGCCTCCGCCGCGGTCGCCACGACCCTCGCGGCGCCGCCCCCGACGCCCCTCGCGCTGCAGGGGGACGCCCGATGATCGCGCCCCCCGACGGCCTCGTCCTGGGCGGCGTCGCGCCCGCCCTCGCCCTGCTGGTCGCCGCCGCGACCGCGTTGATCCTCGGGACCGTCCGCGCCGACGCGCGGCAGGGGGGCGCCGTCGCGCTCCTCGGCCTGGTGGCCAGCGCCGTGTTCGCGGTCCGCAACCTCGTCGATCCCGGCGCGCACGGCGCGACGTTCGGGGTGCAGTGGGTCGTCGACGGCCCCTCCGCCGGCCTGAGCATCGCCATCCTGGTCGGGACGTTCCTCGCGGTGCTGTTGAGTTGGGATGCGCCGGTCGCGCGGGTCGGGGACCGCCCGGAGTTCTACCCGCTGGTGTTGCTGGCTGCGGCGGGCGGCGTCGCGATGGTGCACGCCGGCGACTTCGTCGTGCTGCTCCTCGGCCTCGAGATCCTCAGCCTCTCCGTGTACGCCCTGTCCGCCTGGCGGACCGGGGTCCGGGAGGGCGAGGAGGCCGGCATGAAGTACTTCCTGCTGGGCGCGTTCGCCTCCGCCATCCTGATCTACGGCGTCGCGCTGACGTACGGTGCGACCGGCGCGTTCGACTTCGGTGCGATCGGGGCCGCCCTCGCGGCCGGCGCCCCCGGCCCCCTCGCCCTCCTGGGCGGCGCCTTCGTCCTGGTCGGGCTCGGCTTCAAGGTCGCCTTCGCGCCGTTCCACCAGTGGGCCCCCGACGTCTACACGGGCGCCCCCACCCCCGTCACGGCGTTCATGAGCGTCGTCGTCAAGGTCGCCGCGTTCGGGGCGCTCCTGCGCGTCGCGCGCGACGCGTGGCCCGCGACGGTGCCCAGCCTCGACCTGATGCTCGCGGTCCTCGTCGCCCTCACCCTCGTCGTCGGGAACCTCGGGGCGCTCCTGCAGAGCGGCGCGAAGCGGATGCTCGGCTACTCCGCCGTCGCGCACGCCGGGTACCTGGGTCTCGCCGTCCTCGCCGCGGGGCAGGGTGCCGCCTCGCCCACGACGGTGGTCTGGTACCTGCTGGCCTACACGTTCATGAACCTCGGGGCGTTCGCCGTCACGCACCTCGTGATGCACGACGACCCGCAGGGCGACCGCATCGAGGCGTGGCAGGGCCTCGGGGCGCGCAAGCCCGGCCTGGCGGTCGCCATGACCCTGTTCCTGTTCAGCCTCGCGGGCTTCCCGCCGCTCGCCGGGTTCTTCGGCAAGGCCCTCGCGGTCCGCGCGGCGTTCGAGGCCGGCTGGTCGGCCCTCGCCGTCCTCGCGCTCCTCGCGGCGGTCGTCGCGGTGGTGTACTACACCCGCTTCGTGTTCGCGATGTGGTTCGCCCGCGCCCCCCGCGCCGGCGAGGTCGCCGCGAGCGACGCGGCGCGCTGGGCGATCGGCCTCGCCGCCGCCGGCACCGTCGCGATGGGTCTGTTCCCCGACGTCTGGTACGCCCTCGTCGAGGGCGCCGGCGTCGTCGCCGCCCTGACGCCCTGACCCCCGGGGCGCCCCCGGACCCCTCGGGGCGTCCGGGGGCGCCCCGAGGGTGCTAGCCTTCGCGGCGTGCATCCCTACGTCCGACGCCTCGGCGACCGCGACCCCCTCGAGGTCCTGCGCGCCACCCCGACGCACCTGCAGGCCATCCTCGACGACCCCCGCTTCGACCTGGAGCGCCCCTGGCGGCCGGGGGGCTGGGACGGCCGCGCGCTCCTCGCGCACCTCGCCGACCAGGAGATCGTCACCGCGTACCGGGTCCGGCGGACCGTCGCCGCGCACCGCGCGGACGCGGACCCGTACGTCGCGCACGGCTACGACCCGGGCGCCTGGTCGGTCGACTACCCGGGCATGGACCCCGCCCTCGCCGTCGCGTCGTTCTCCGGCCTGCGGGCGTGGAACCTGGCGTGGTTCGCGCGGCTCGACCTGCAGGGCTGGCTGGCGGCGTACGCGTCCCCCGCGGGGGACGAGACCACCACCGTCGACGCGTTCGTGCGCCGCGTCGCGGGGCACGACCTGCACCACCTCGAGCACCTCGGCGCGATCCTCGACGGCTGACGGCCGCGTGCGCCGCACGCCCGGCCGCGCCGCGCGGCGCGGGCCCGCGCCCGTGGTAGATTCCCCGGCATGAGCACCGAACGCACCTTCGCCATGATCAAACCCGACGGCGTCCGCCGTCGCCTCGTCGGCGAGCTGATCGCCCGCATCGAAGCCAAGGGCTACGACGTCGTCGCCCTCAAGCGCATGGAGATCCCGCGCGAGACCGCGGAGACGCACTACGGCGAGCACCGCGACAAGCCGTTCTTCGCCGGACTCGTCGACTTCATCACCAGCGGCCCGGTCGTCGCCATGGTCCTCGAGGGCGAGAACGCCATCGCCGGCTGGCGCGGCATGATGGGCGCCACGAACCCCGCCGACGCCGCCCCGGGCACCATCCGCGGCGACTTCGCGACGACGATCGACGAGAACGTCGCGCACGGCTCCGACGCGCCCGCCACCGCGCAGCGCGAGATCGCGCTGTTCTTCCCCGAGCTCGGCTGACGCCGACACCCCCTCCGGAGGTCCCCATGCCGTCCCCCAGCCGCCGCATCGACGCCGTTCGCGCCTCCTCCACCGTCGCGTTCAACACGAAGGCGGGGGAGATGAAGCGCCAAGGGGTGGACGTCATCGCCATGACGGCCGGCGAGCCGGACGCCCAACCGCCCGCGCACGTCCTCGACGCCGCGCGCGACGCGATTCGTCTGGGCCTCACGAAGTACACCCCGGCGGAGGGGTCGTTCGCGCTGCGCGAAGCGATCACCCGGAAGCACGCCCGCGAGAACGGCTGGGAGGCCGACCCGAGCCAGGTGATCGTGGGGACCGGCGGGAAGCAGGTCCTCTACGAGGCGATCCAAGCGATGATCGATCCCGGCGACGAAGTGATCCTCATCGCGCCGTACTGGGTGTCGTACCCCGCGCAGGTCGAGATCGCCGGAGGCGTCGTCGTGCCCGTCCACGCCCGCGCCGAGGACGGCTTCGTGCCCGACCCCGACGCGGTCGCCGCGGCGTTCACGGACAAGACCCGGCTCGTGATCCTCAACAGCCCCAGCAACCCCACCGGCGCGGTGTACCCCCGCGCGGTGGTGGAGGCCATCGCGGGCGTGGCCCGCGAGCACGGCGTGTGGTTGATCAGCGACGACCTGTACGAACACCTGATCTACGAGGGCGAATTCACGCCCGTCCAGCCGCTCTACCCCGAGGGCACCCTCACGGTGCACGGCGCGTCGAAGGGGTTCGCCCTCACCGGCTGGCGGATCGGCTGGGCGGTCGGCCCGACCCCGCTCGTGAAGGGCATGACGCGCCTCCAGGGCCAGATCACGAGCGGCGCGAACGCGCTCGCGCAACACGCGACCGTCGCGGCCCTCACCGAGGTCGAGAAGACCGAAGCGTTCCTGCGCGCGACCCGCGCGGCGTACGTGGAGCGCCGCCAGGTCCTCGTCGACGGCCTCAACCGCTTGGGCCTCCCGACGGCGATGCCGCACGGCGCCTTCTACGCCATGGCGGACCTCACGCCCCTCGACCCGGACGAGGGAACCGCCGCCCTCCGCCTCCTCGAGGAGGCGCACGTCGGCGTGGTCCCCGGCACCGACTTCGCGGCGCCCGGCTTCGCGCGCTTCAGTTACGCGACCAGCCTCGAGAAGATCGAGGAGGCGCTCGCGCGCATCGAACGGCTGATGGCCTGACGCGAGCGCGCGTCGGCTACCCTGGGGGCATGGCCACCCGCCCCGTCCACCTCACGAACCGGCGCGGCCGAACCCTCGCCGCGAAGCTCGAGACGCCCGACGCCGGACCGCCGCACGCCACGGCGCTCCTCGCCCACTGCTTCACGTGCGGCAAGGACCTCAAGGGCCTCGTGCGCCTCAGCCGCACCCTGAGCGACCACGGGTTCGCCGTGCTCCGCGTCGACTTCACCGGCCTCGGGGAAAGCGAAGGCGACGTCGGCGAAGCGGGGCTCGGCGGGGACGCCGACGACCTGCTCGACGCCGCCGCCTGGCTCGAGACCGAGATCGCCGCCCCCGCCCTCCTCGTCGGGCATTCGCTCGGGGGGCTCGCCGCGATCCTCGCCGCACCCCAGCTGCCCTCCCTCCGCGCGCTCGCCACGATCGGCGCGCCGTCGGAGCCCGCGCACGTCCTCGGTCTCGTCGCCGTCGACCCCGCCACCCTCGAGGCGGACGGGCGCGCGGAGACGACCCTCGCCGGCCGCACGTTCACGCTTCCGCGCCGCTTCTTCGACGACCTCGCCGCGCGCGACCCGCGCGCGGTCCTGCGCGACCTGCGCGTCCCCCTGCTCGTCCTGCACGCCGTCACCGACGCGATCGTCGGGGTGCGCCACGCCCAAGCGTTGTTCGAGGCGTCGCAGGACCCCCGCACGTCCTACGTCTCGCTCGGGCAGGCCGACCACCTGCTCTCCCGCGACGTGGACGCCCGCTTCGCGGGCCGCATGCTCGGGGCGTGGGCGGCCGGCCTCGTCGAGCGGGCCGGCGACCGCGTCGAGGCGCCCGCCCCCGCGACCGACGCCCCCCGCCTGCCCGAGCGCGTCTCGCGCGCGGTGACCGGCGCGGGGTACGCCACCGACGCGTGGGCGGGCGGCCACCCGCTCCGCGTCGACGAACCCGAGAAGGTGGGGGGGACCGACACCGGAGGGACGCCCGGCGACCTCGTCCGGACCGCCCTCGCCGCGTGCACCAGCATCACCCTCCGGATGTACGCCGACCGCAAGGGCTGGCCGCTGGACCGCATCGAGGTCGACGTCACGTCCAGCAGCGAACGCAAGGACGGCCAGGTCCACACCCACTACGAACGCCGCATCACCCTCGTCGGGGATCTCGACGACGACCAGCGGGCGCGCGCCATCGAGATCGCCGACCGGTGCCCCGTCCACCGGTCGCTCGAGGGCCCCACGACCATCGACACCGTCGAGGTCTGACCCGCCGCCCCCTCCGCGCGGTAGCCTCCCGGAATGCCCGCCGCGTCCCCCACCCCCTTCGGGTCCCGCCGTTTCCTCGGGTGGGACCCCGTCGCGGGGGGTGCGCTGTTGCAGCTGCTGCACATGTCGTTGTTCTTCTCCAGCTTCGGGGTGTACGTCGTCGCCTGGGAGGCGGACCTCGGCTGGACGCGGACGGCGACCGCCGCCGGCTTCGCCGCCATGACGGTCGTCAGCGGCGGCTTGGGGGTGCTGCTGGGGCGCCTCCTCGAAGCGGTCGGCGTCCGCCGCATCGTCGCGGCCGGCCTCGCCGCCCTCGTCGCGGGCCTGCTGGCGTTGTCGGTCGCCACGACCCTCGTGCACTTCTACGCCGCGATGGCGCTCGTCGGGCTCGGCCTCGCCATGTCGGGGTTCCTGCCCGTCACCGCCGCCGTCGTGCCGTGGTTCACGACGCGGCGCAGCACCGCGATGGCGGTGATGTCGCTGGGCCTCAGCGCCGGCGGGTTCCTCGTCCCGCTCGTCGCGACGTCGGTGGAGGAGCTCGGGTGGCGCGTCACGCTGCGCCTCTCCGCCGCCGCCGTCGTCGCCCTCGCCGGGCCGATCATCGTGACGATGCGGCGCCCGCCCGACGCGTACGGGCAACGCCCGCAGGGCCTCCGGGCCGATCCGGAGGCCGCGCCCGCCCCGCGTTCGTTCACCCTGGCCGAAGCGGTCCGCACGCCCGCCTTCTGGCTGTTGGCGGGCGGGCACGCCGCAGCGTTGTTGATCGTCAACGCCCTCAACGTCCACCTGGTGCCGCACCTCGTCGCCGGCGGCGGGTACGCCCTCACCGAAGCGGCGGCCGTCGTGACGCTCGTGACGATCGCGCTCGGGGTCGGGCAGCTGCTCGGGGGGCCGCTCGGGGATCGGTTCGACAAGCGCGGCCTCGCGACCCTCGCGATGCTCGGGCACGCCGTCGCCATCGCCCTCCTCGCCGTCCGGATCGGACCGGTCGTCGTGCCGGTCGCCGCGGTGCTGCACGGGGTGGCGTGGGGGGTGCGCGGCCCCCTCATGACGACGCTTCGCGCCGACTACTTCGGGCCGGCGCACTTCGCGTCGATCATGGGCGCGTCGATGACGCTCTTCCTCGCCGGGCAACTGATCGGGCCGGTGTTCGCCGGCGCGTTGGCCGACCTGGTGGGCGGCTACCGCACGCCGTTCGCGATCCTCGCGGCGGTCGGGGTCGCGGCGGCGTACGCGTTCCGGCGCGCCCACCCGCCGACCCCACCCGACGGGGCGATCCGCTAGCGTGCGCGCCCGCCGCTACGACCGCGAGATCCTGCACCTCGCCATCCCCGCGCTCGGGGCGCTCGCGGCGGACCCCCTCGTCAGCCTGATCGACACCGCCTTCGTGGGGCGCCTCGGGGCGCTCCCCCTCGCCGCGCTCGGGGTGAACGTCGCGTTGTTCAACCTCGCCTTCGTGCTGTTCAACTTCCTGGCCTACGGCACCACCCCGCGCATCGGCAAGGCGTTGGGGCGGGGCGACCGCGCGGCGGCGGGCCGCACCGTGACGGACGCGTTCGTCCTCGCGGCGGGCCTGGGCGTCGTCGTGCTGGCGCTCCTGCAACTCTTCGCGGTGCCCCTGCTCCGCCTCATGGGCGCCGAAGGCGCCCTGCTGGAGCCGGCGGAGACGTACCTCCGGATCCGCGTGCTGGCCGGCCCGGCGTTGTTGCTCATCACGGCGGCCAACGGCGCCTTCCGGGGCTTTCAGGACACCCGGACGCCGCTCGTCGTGACGACCGGCGTCGCGGCGGTGAACCTGGTGCTCGATCCGCTCTTCATCTTCGCCTTCGGGTGGGGCTTGGCGGGGGCGGCGTGGGCGACGGTGATCGCGCAGTGGGCCGGCGCCGCGGCGTTCCTGGCGTTGGTGTTCGGCCGGCTTCGCGGCGCCTGGCGCGTCCCGGTCGGCCTCCCGACGCTCCGCGCGCTGGTTCCCTTCCTCCGGGTCGGGTGGGCGCTGGCGATCCGGACGGCGGCGTTGATCGGGACGCTCACCGCGGCGACCGCCGTCGCGACCCGCGTCGGGGTCGTCGAGGTCGCCGCGCACCAGGTGGCGGCGCAGCTCTGGATGTTCCTGGCGTTGGTCGTCGACGCGCTCGCCATCGCCGCGCAGGCGCTCGTGGCGCGCTACGTCGGGGAGGGGAGGCCCGCGGACGCGCGCGCGGTCTCCGACCGCCTGTTGGCGATGGGGGTGGGGGTCGGCGTGGCGCTCGGGGTCGGGTTCTGGCTGCTGCGGGCGCCGCTCGCCGCGGCGTTCGCCGACGACCCCGCCGTCGTCGCGGCGATCGCGTCGGTCCTTCCCTTCGTCGCGGCGATGCAGCCGGTGAACGCGCTGGTGTTCGTGTGGGACGGGATCTTCATGGCGATCGAGGATTTCTCGTTCCTGGCCGTCGCGATGCTCCTCTCCGCCGCGGCGGGGGGCGCGGTGTTGGCCCTCGTCGGGCCGTTCGGGTGGGGCTTGGCGGGGGTCTGGTGGGGCATCACGGCGTTGATGGCGGCCCGCATCGTCGCGATGGCGTGGCGCTACCGGCCGGCGGGGGGCGCGTTTCGGCGGGCGGCCGAGCGCGTCACCTGAGCGCGGGACCGTTCGAGGGGGCGCGGGCGGCCCCCGGAGAGCGACGAACCCGTCGGTGAGGGATCGGACGTGACGTGGCTCCCGCATGGATGGAGTGTCCCTCGACGACGGCCTCGCATCGGCCGCACGACCGCAACGCTTCGTGCCGGACGCGGTCTGCGCCGCCGTTGCGGAGCGCAGGGTCGGTGGGCCGGGCGGCGATCCGGAAATCCACGTCCGAAACCTCGATCTGGAGCCGGATGCCCCCGTTACCCCCTGACCGGTCGAAGGGGTACTGGCGGCTCTGGAGCGAGGGTGTTTGCGACGCGGCGGCGCATCGCGGCGACGGTGCGCGAAGATCCGTGGGGACCGGTCGCGCGTCGAGGCGAGGATGCCCTCGCCGTGAGCCGGCCCTACGGCGTCGCGCGGCTCATGGAGCATGGGCTCGCCCACGCGCGCCGGATGCCGAATGGGCACCCAGGAACGTGCACGTAGGGGTCGGCGCGGGACGTGGACTCGCGTACGGAGGTGCCGTTGCACGTGGTGGGGAGGTGCCGGCGGGGATGTGGCGTCCTACGACGGCGTCCGTGGAGCGCGCATCGTGGTCGGAGGGCGGGGTGGGGGCGTGGGAGCGGACGCTTCCTTCGGGTGCGTACGAGGTGCGGGTGGGGAACGTGGGGGATGCCGTACGCACGCGGACCGAGAACGCCCCGAGGCACGTCACCGTCGAGGACCCGGCGCGTTCTTCTTCACGTCGAGCCGGACGTTCGGGCGCGACGGGCGGACCGACTCGAGGGGACGGCCTCCGCGACACCTTCGACGCGATCCCGGACGTCGTACGCGTAGGGGGCCGATGCGTCGTTCGCCGCGCCGGTCGACGACGACACGCGCGTCACGGCGCGGCTCGATTACGCGCGGGACGACGCGCACCGCCTCGGCATCGCCGTCGGTCTCGAGCGCACGTAC
>JAVLCF010000011.1:22639-32157 GCA_031581195.1 Trueperaceae bacterium
CACGAGAGGGAGGGATTCGCATGACCACGCAAGCCGCATCGCCCCGCCACTACCCCGAACCGAACGTCACGAAGTTCCTGTTCGCCTCGAAAGCCATGGCACCCTTCTGGGCGGTCGTCCGCATCTACGTCGGGTGGACGTGGCTCACCGCCGGATGGGGCAAGGTCTTCGGGGGCGGCTGGGTCGGCCCCGAGGCCGGCGGCGCCGTGTCGGGATACCTCCAGGGCGCCCTGGCGCGCGCCGGTGGGGAGCAACCCTCGGTGACCGGCTGGTACGCCTGGATGATCGAGAACCTCTTCCTGCCCAACGCGGCGTTGATGAGTCACCTGGTCGCGCTTGGGGAGGTCGCCGTCGGCCTCGCGCTGATCGTGGGGTTCCTGACCGGCATCAGCGCGTTCTTCGGTGGGATGATGAACGTCGCGTTCCTTCTCGCCGGCACGCTCTCCAGCAACCCCGTCATGTTCATCCTCGCCACCTGGCTGGTGCTCGCCTGGCGCGTCGCCGGCTACTACGGCCTGGACTACTGGGTGTTGCCCCGCATCGGCGCGCCCCGGGGGGACTTCGGCCGCGACGGCGGGGACGACGCACCGTCCGCCCCCGCCGGCACCCCCTGACCTCGGCCCCCGCCCAGGCGAGGCGCGCCCCCGACCGACGGTCGGGGGCGCGCCTGGGTCGCGGGACACCCCGGGGTGGGACGGCGCCGCGCGACGGTCGCCGGGGTACCCTCCCAGGCATGCATCGCCACCGTGTGTCCGCGCTCCGCGGGTCCCGACCCGCCCGACGCCCGTGCGCCTGACCGGCGCGCGCGCCCTGATCACCGGCGGGTCGCGCGGCATCGGCCGCGCCACCGCCGAACGCTTCGCGGCGGAGGGGGCGCGCGTCGCGATCCTCTACCGCGCCAACGACGACGCCGCCCGCGCCGCCCTGGACGCCCTACCCCCCGTCCCGGACGGTCCGCACGTCCTCGTCCGGGCCGACGTCGCCGACCCCGACGCCGCGCCCCGCGCCGTCGACGAGGCCGCCGACGTCCTCGGAGGCCTCGACGTCCTCGTCAACAACGCCGGCGTCGGGGGGCGCCACCGGATCGACGAGGACGGCTACGACGCCTGGCGCGCCGCGTGGGAGCGGATCCTCGCCGTCAACCTGGTGGGCGCCGCCCACGTCGCCTACGCCGCCGGCCGCCACATGATCGACGGGGGTGGGGGGCGGATGGTGTTCGTCTCCAGTCGCGGCGCGTTTCGCGGGGAACCCGACCAGCCTGCCTACGGCGCCAGCAAGGCCGGCCTCAACGCCCTTGCGCAGAGCCTCGCGCAGCAGCTCGCGCCGCACGGCGTGTTCGTCGGGGTCGTCGCGCCCGGTTTCGTCGAGACCGACCTCGCCGCCGACCGCCTCGCCGGACCGGCCGGCGACGCGATCCGGGCGCAGAGCCCCCTCGGTCGGGTGGCGCGCCCCGAGGACGTCGCGCACGCCGCCCTGTTCTTCGCCGACCCGGAAAGCGCCTTCACGACCGGTTCGATCCTCGACGTCAACGGCGCGTCGTACCTGCGTTCGTGACGCCCGCCGCCGTGCGGGGGGTCGCCGCGTTCGGGGCGGTCGTCATCTCGTTCAGCGCGATCCTGTTCGCCCTCTCCGGGCAGAGCCCCGCCACGAACGCCTTCTTCCGACCCGCCTACGGTTGGCCGTTCCTCGTCGCCTGGGCGTGGCTCCGTCCCGCGACCCCGGGCCGCCCGCGTCGCGAGCGCCTTCTGGCGACGCTCGCCGGCGGCCTGATGGGTCTCGCGTTCCTGGAGTGGACCCTCGCCATCGACGCGATCGGTGCGGGCCTCGCGACGGTCCTCGGCAACACCCAGGTCGTGTTCGTCGGGCTCGCCGCCTGGGCCTGGCAGGGCGAACGCCCGACCCGCGCCGCGTTCGTCGCGGTCGGTCTCGTGCTGGTGGGCGCCACCGCCACCAGCGGCCTGGGTGGGGCGGCGACGTTCGGGGACGCCCCGTGGCGCGGGGTGGCGTGGGGGCTGACGAACGGCGTGACGTACGCCGCGTTCCTCCTCGCCTTCCGGGCGCTCAACACCCGCGCCGGGGCACCGGCCGGGATGCTCGCCGACGCGACGTTCGGGGCGGCGCTCGTGACGCTCGCCTCCGGTCTGGCCCTCGATCCCGGCTTCGACCTCACGCCGTCCTGGCCGGCGCACGTCTGGCTCGTCCTCGCCGGCGTGGGTCCGCAGGCGGTCGGCTGGATGGCGATCCTGTACGCCCTCCCCCGCCTCCCGGCGTTGGAGACGTCGGTGATCCTCCTCATGCAGCCGGTCCTCACGGTCCTCTGGGCCTGGCTGCTGCTCGCCGAGACCCCCTCCCCGGTCCAGGGGGCGGGGGTGGCGGCGGTCCTGGCCGGCGTCGCCATCGCCTCCCGGGCGGGCACCGTCCGCGGCGCGAAGGCCGCGCGGTAGCATGCGATCCATGCGACGCGACGTCCCCCCCGACCTCGCCGCCCTCGACGGGCACGCCCTCCTCCCGAGGGTCCTGCACGACGTCGAGACGCCGGACGCCGCCACCCGCGTCGCGGACGTCGCGCTCCCCGCTCCCCTCGTCCCCGTCCGCGAGACGTGGCGGACCACCGGTCCCCGGTGGCCGCTCGTGCGGATCGAAGCGAGCGACGTTCTCGGTGCGCACGACGCGCCCCCCGACGGGGGCGACGCGGACGGCGCCGCGACGCACGACGGCGGCGGGGAGGCGGACGGTCTCGTCGTCCGCCTCCCCGCCGGCCGCATGGGCGACCTCGTGCCCGCCGTCCGCCGCGTCGCAGCGCGCGCCCCCGCCGCGGTGCTGTTGGACCTCACGCCCCTCGCCGACACCGCGCCGCACGGCACCGAACCGTGGCGGCCGCGCCGCCGGGAGGAACTCGCGGAGCTCCGGGCGGCGCTCGGTCGGCCGCTGTGGCTCGACGGGATCGCCAGCCCCGCCGACGCCGAGGTCGCGGCGGAGGCCGGCCTCGACGCCATCGTCGTGCGGTCCGACGTCGGGCGGCACGTCGCGGGCCCGTCGGCTCCGGAGGTCCTCCCGGAGGTCCTCGACGCCGTCGCCGGCATGGTGGGCGTGTGGGTCGGGGGGCCGGTCCGCGACGGCGTGGACGTGTTTCGCTACCTCGCGCTCGGCGCGGAGGCGGTGCTGCCCGACCCCGGCATCGACGTGCGGCGCCTCGATGCGGAACTGCGGTACGCGATGCGCCTCACCGGGTGCGCGACGCTCGAGGACGTCGGGTACGAAGCGGTCTTCGCGCCGTTGTGGGACGAGGGCACGTGATCGCCTTCCTCGACGGCGTGGTGGAGGAGGTCCGCGACGGGAGCCTCGTCGTGCGGGCCGGTGCGGTCGGCCTCGAGGTGTTCGTCCCCGCCGCTACCGCCGCCCGCGCGAAGGTCGGGCACCCCCTGACCCTGCACACGCACTTCGCGGTGCGCGAGGACGCCCTCACCCTCTACGGGTTCGACGACCGCGACGCGTTGCGGACGTTCGAACTGCTGATCGGCGTGTCCAGCGTCGGCCCGAAGCTGGCGCTCGCGGTGTTGTCGGCGTTGCCGCTGCAAGTCGTGGCGGCGGCGGTCGCGAACGACGACCCGGCCCTCCTCGCCGCGGCGCCCGGCGTCGGGAAACGCACGGCGGAACGCATCGTCCTCGACCTCAAGGCGCGCATGCCGGAGGACCTGCTGCTCACCGTGGCCGGTCCCGAGGGGGAGGACGGCACCCCGGCCGCCCCGCGGGCGGCGGCGGCCGGCTTCGGGCCCGAAGCGGAGGACGCGGTGCAGGCCCTCATCGCGCTCGGGTACCGCGAGGCGAACGTCAAGACGCACGTCGCGCAGTTGGCGCAGGACGACCCCGACGCCCCCGCGGAGGCCCTCATCCGCGCGGCGCTCGCGAAGTTGCGGTGAGCCCAGGCCGGCGTCAGCCGGGGCCCGCCTCCAGCGCCCGCCCAGGCGCGATCGCGGGCAGGTCCAACGCCTCCCCCACCCCGAGATGCGTCAGGCGACCCGCGTGGGTGTTCAGGCCCGCCAGGAACCCCTCGTCGCCGCGGAGGGCGTCGATCCCCTCTCCCGCGAGGCGGAGGACGTAGGGAAGCGTCTGGTACGACAGGGCCCGCGTCGAGGTGTTCGGGACGGCCCCCGGCATGTTCGCCACCCCGTAGTGCAGGACGTCCTCCTCGACGTACGTCGGGCGGTCGTGCGTCGTCGGGCGGCTCGTCTCGATGCAGCCGCCCTGGTCCACCGCGACGTCCACGATCACCGCGCCCGGTTTCATCGTCCGAAGCGCGTCGCGGGGCACGAGCCGCGGGGCGCGCGCGCCGGGGATCAACACCGCCCCGATCAGCAGGTCCGCCTCCGTGATCGCCTCCGCGATCGTGCCGTCGTTGCTCATGACCGTGTCCACGTGGCCCCCGAAGACGTCGTCGAGGTACCGCAGGCGGCGTGGGTCGACGTCGAGCAGCGTGACGCGCGCGCCCAGACCGACGGCGACCTTCGCGGCGTTCGTCCCGACCACCCCGCCCCCGAGGATCACGACGTTCCCGGCGGGGACGCCCGGCACCCCGCCGAGCAGCACGCCGCGCCCCCCGAGGAACCGCTCGAGGTGGTACGCCCCGACCTGCGGCGCCATGCGGCCCGCGACTTCGCTCATGGGCGTCAGGAGCGGAAGGTCGCCGCGCGGTCCCTGCACGGTTTCGTAGGCGATCGCGGTCGTGCCGGCCTCCAGCAACGCTCGGGTGAGGTGCACGTCCGCGGCGAGGTGGAGGTAGGTGAACAGCGTCAGGTCGCTTCGGAGGTGCGGGTACTCCGCGGGGGTGGGTTCCTTGACCTTCAGCACCAGGTGGGGCGCCCAGGCGTCCTCCGCGGTCGGGACGACGTCGGCACCTGCGGCGCGGTAGGCGTCGTCGTCGTAGCCGCTGCCGAGACCCGCCCCGGTCTCGATGCGGACGCGGTGCCCCGCGCCGACGAGGGTGGTGACGGCCGCGGGCGTCGCCGCCACGCGGTCCTCGTGCCGCTTCGTTTCCTTGGGGATTCCGATGTCCACGACGTCGCCCCTTTCTCCCTCACGCAGGTCTCGGTATCGGGAAGCGTACCGCAGGTGCCCACCGCGCGGACGGCAAGGACGGCGTCCGGCGCCACGATCGCCGCCGAACGGCGTCGAAGCTCGGGCGTGCGGGGCGTCGCAACCGGCCCTGCACCTGCCATGGGGGCGTCGGGTGCGGTGGTGGGGTCGGGCGTGTCGTATCGGCAGCAGGGTGGGGTGCAGGAGTTGGGGGCGTCGTTGCGGTTGGAGGTGGCGTTCTGAGGGTGTGGAACGTCGTCGTTCGGGGGTGAGGTTCGTTCGGCCTGCCGTCCTTCACGGCAGGCCGAATTCCGAGCTGCGGCTACGTGCGTGGCGCTCGGGCGTAGTGGCATGTCGTAGCCGGCACGACGGGTGCGTGGCTTTTCGGTGGTGACGCTTCGCAGAGCACGCCTTGCGCTTCCTCGCGTGAGCTCCCAGTCCTGACGCGCCCCACTGACATGCGCGTGAAACGGTAGAGGGCCAGTCTTGGGACCATGCAGCGTTTCCTGGTCTCTCTCCGCCGGTCTTCTGCCCCACTTCGTTTGCTGACGGTTTCCGTTCTGACCGCCGGAGGCATGGCGTCGGCGGAATCGACGGTTGGCCAGGAGACCGGCAATTTCGGCTCGATCACGTGGAAGCGGGTGTGCGATACCGCTGCGGACTTCAGTGGTCCGCCCATCGGCGCAAGGGCGTTTCGCTCGCTCTATGGCGATGCCGAGACCAACCAGTGCGTCGAATACGATGGGCGCGTAAGTTCCGATCAATTCGGCATCGAAAAGGAAGCAGGCAGTGGTTCCGTCAGCACCCTGTGGAACTACAATGGGACCTCCGACGTCAGCGCAGTTCCAAGCAACACTCCGGTGCGTCACTGGCACGGGACGAATCTGTCGGGGGCTTCCTCGTACATCACGGATTTTGGCAAGGGCTATACGTACCGAATGAAGTATGTCGACTACTCTGGCGTTCCGGATGAGCTTTGGGTGGACTTTGGTTGCCCCACGTTCGAGGCCGACGCCTATGCGGTGGCGGAACGCGTCGAGGGTGGCGCCGTACGCGGGGCGTTCACGCCTGCGGTGCGTTTCAACCGTGTCCCGTCCGAGAACGTTCCTGCCAATCCCGGCATCCTGAGGCTCGACTCCTGGTCGCCTGCGGGTCTTCTCCCTCCCACCGTTGCGTCCGCGGTGGACGTGGTGGAAGCCTACGACGATGCGTCGGACGCTAGTGCCAACTGGCAGGGGGGTTCTGCGAACAGGTTCATCGGTTTCGAAGGGTCGGAGATCGTGCCGGATGCATCGGGCACCGTGACGCTTTCGGTGCCGGCGGGAGCGGTGCACGATTCGCGTTGTCAGGTCGGCAGCACGTTCGTCGGAAATTTTGCGGAGACGCAGACGATTCAGGTGGATTTGTCGCCTTCGTTGGCGGAGGTGGATCCGTTCACGGTGCCGGCGGGCGAGAACGTGTCGTCTTCGGATGTGTCGTCGGCGGTGGTGTCGGGACAGTTCGTCGTGCGGATCGCATTGGATCGTCCGGCGTTCGTGCCTGCCGGCGCGTTCGAGGTGGTCGAAGAGGGGACGGTCGTCGGGGATCGCGACGCGTGGGTCTCGTTGAGCGTCTCACCATCGGATGGCGTTCCGTCCGACGTGTATGACGTATCCGTCACGCCGCGCCAGGAGGGCACCTTCAGCTTGCGCCTCCCCACGGACTCCGTCGTGCGGGCGAATCAGCAGGGCGCGCTGGATACGACGTCCAAGAACAGCCAACCCATCGACTTCGAGGTGACGGCCGCCGATTTGTCGCCGTTCGTGGCGGGCGTGGACCTCGCGAGCACCGCGACGGATGGTTGGTACGGGGTGGGGGACGTGGTTCGTGCGCGCGTCACGTTCTCGGAGGGGGCCACGACTGCGGCGTTGGCGGATGGCGACGTCGCTCCGGTCCTGCGGTTGGGGGTCGGGGGTGAGGTCGTGGACATGGTCTTCGATGGGTCGGGTACGGATGGGGCGGGAGCGCTGTTCCTGGAGTTCGTGCATGAGGTGGTGGAGGGACAGTTGGACGAGGACGGGGTGTCGGTGGGTGCGGAGGCGTTCGACATGAACGACTTCGCGTACGTGGGGAACGTGACGGGGAAGCCGTTCGATGCTTCGGTGGGGGAGTCGATCTCTGCGCCGATTGTGAATGCCGTGGATCATCGTGTGGATGGGGTGGTGCCGACGATCACGTCGTTCGGTGTCCCGGACGATGCGGTGTACGCCATCGGTGAGGTGTTGCCGTTCACGTTCCTGGCGAGCGAAGGGGTGTCGGTGTCCGACGGGTCGATGGACCCGTCGTTGGAGGTGGCGTTGTCGACGTCGGAGGGGGCGCGCATCGTCGAGGCCGTCGTGGATCCAGGGGCGTCGACGGCGACCGTGAAGGCGTTCGAGTACTCGGTGGTGGCGGGGGATGAGGATCTCGACGGGGTCGAGGTGACGGCGTTGTTGGGTGCGTCGTTCGTGGATCGTGCGGGGAATGCGTTGGTGCGGGACGTGTCGTCGGTGCCTTCGCTGGGTGGGGTGCAGGTGGATGGGGTGGTGCCGTTCGTGACGGAGGTGGTGTTGGAGGGGGACGCCGTGGGGCGTCCCGTGTCTCCTGCGTTGGGGGACCTGGTGGCGTGGCGGGTGGGGTTCAACAAGGTCGTGTCGCCGGTCGATGCGGAGGATTTCGCGTTGGACGTGTCGCCGGTGGATGTGTCGGTGACGCCGTCGGATTTGGATGTGGGGGTGGTGAGTGTGTCGCCGTCCGGGGTGGCGTCGTCGTTCGTGGTGACGGCGTCGGGGTCGGACGTGGGGTCGTTCGACGGGTCGTTGGGGTTGCGGTTTGCGGATGTGGTGACCGTTTCGGACACGCGGGGGAATTCGATTGCTGATCCTGCGTCGTTTCCCGTAGATGCGGAGGTGACGTGGGTGGTGGATGGTTCGGCGCCTTTGTTGTCGTTGGTGAGTGGCGCGGACGTGGCGTTGGATCCGGAGGGCGTGCGGGTCCCGGAGAATCGGGCTGGGGTGGGGTCGGTGGTGGCGGTGGACGAGCACGAGGTGAGGTTTGCGTTGGAGGGGCCGGACGTGGAGGCCCTGTCGGTGAGTGCGGAGGGGACGGTGGCGTTCGTGGAGGGTGCCGTGCCGGACTTCGAGGTTCCCGCGGACGCGAACGGGGATGGGACGTACGAGGTGACGGTGGTCGCGACCGACGAGGCGTCGAACGTCACGCGGTTGCCGGTTCGGGTCGTGGTGGTGGATGTTCCGGAGGGTCCGGTGGTGACGACCCTGTCGTTCACGGACGCGGGGCCTGCGCGCACGGCGCCGTTCGACGTCGTCGTGGGGTTCCGGGAGCCGGTCGTGGGGTTCGACGGGTGGTCGGACGTGCGTGTGCGTGGGGGCGTGGTGCTGAGTGCGGTGGACGTGGGGGAGGACCCGGCGGTGTCGTCGAGCGATGCGTACCGCGTGACGGTGGATGCGTTCGGTGCCGGCGAGGTTCGCGTGTGGGTTCCGTCGGGGGTGGCGGCGTCGCCGGCCGGACTGCCCAACGCGGCGAGCAACGTGTTGACCGCGCAGGTGGAGACGGATTTGGATGGGGATGGCGTGCCGGATTCGGAGGATCCGGATGTGGATGGGGATGGCGTTCCGAACGAGGAGGATGCGTTCCCGCGGGACCCGAAGGAGAGTAAGGACAGTGATGGGGATGGGGTGGGGGATAACGAGGATGACTTCCCGAGGGATCCGGGGGAAAGCAAGGATAGTGATGGGGATGGGGTGGGGAACAACGGCGATCCGGACGTCGATGGGGACGGGATTCCGAACGACGTGGATCCGGACATGGACGGGGACGGCGTTCCGAACGAGGAGGATGACTTCCCGAGGGACCCGGAGTTTCATGGGGATTTGGATGGGGATGGCGTGCCGGATCCGTTGGATCCGGACATGGATGGGGATGGCATTCCGGACGTGAACGATCCGGACTGGGATAACGACGGCGTTCCGAACGACGAGGATGCGTTCCCTCGCGACCCGGAGGAGAGTAAGGACAGTGATGGGGACGGCGTGGGGGACAACGCGGATGACTTCCCGCGCGATCCGGGCGCAAGCAAGGATACGGATGGGGACGGCGTTCCGGACGTGCGGGATCCGGATATGGATGGGGACGGCATTCCGAACGAGGAGGATGCGTTCCCTCTGGAGCCGGATGCGAACCAGGATTCGGATGGGGATGGCGTGCCGGACGTGCGGGATGCATTCCCGAACGATCCGGAGTACTGGGCGGATTTGGATGGGGACGGCGTTCCCGATGCCTTGGATGACGACCGGGATGGGGACGGCGTCCCGAACGACGAGGATGCGTACCCCGACGACCCGACGGGCAGTAAGGACAGTGATGGGGACGGCGTGCCGGATGAGCGGGATGCGTTCCCGAACGACCCG